>JALSSR010000123.1 GCA_026984135.1 Bacteroidales bacterium | reverse complement strand
CTCTCAAAAAATAGATTTAGCGAGATTGAAAAATAATTATATTTTTGCAAGAGCTTTAAGGCACACATGATATGAAAAAAATAACAGGGTTTCTATTAGCTATGTTTTTCTCTTTGGTTACCTTCGGGCAAAAAACCGAGACCGATTCTATCTTTAGCATTCCGATGATATATTTCAATTATACCTTGCAATTCCCTGGAGGCGACCTTGTTGACAGATTCGGAATTAGTAATGGCGTTGGTGGAGGCTTTCAATGGAAAACGCATAAAAACCTGATTTTCGGTATTGAATACAATTACATTTTTGGCGGTGACATCAAAAATGAAGACCAACTGATGTCGAACATAAAAACACATAACGGACAGATTATTGACAACGGAGGGACTTTTGCCAACTATACAACAAGCGAAAGGGGATTTTTTACATCTTTAAAATTCGGGAAAGTGATTCCCGTAAGTAAAAAAAATCGTAATTCGGGAATTGTCATTATGGGCAGCATCGGATATCTTCAACACAGAATAAGAATTGAAAATATTGATAACATTGCTCCCCAGATTGAAGGTGATTATGAATACGGTTACGACAGATTAGCAGGAGGCTTTTCAATTGGTGAATCAATCGGTTATCTGTATATAGGCAATTCCAAATTATTGAATTTTTATGCCGGGTTTGAGTTTGTCCAGGGATTTACAAAACCGAAAAGAAAAGTTAATTTCGACACAAGAGAGCCCGACCCCGTTCAAAATAGAATGGATATGCTCAACGGAATCAAAGTTGCCTGGATATTCACAATCGGAAAAAGGGAAGCAGCCAACAGAGAATATTACTATTAGGATGATGTCATTCCTTTATCAAATAGCAATTTACGCCTATTCGCTCCTTATCGGAATAGTTTCTTTTTTTAACAATAAAGCAAAACAATGGATTGCCGGAAGAAAAAATATTTTTAACAAAATTGCCGGCAGAATTGATTCCCGTGATAAAATAGCATGGTTTCATGCCGCTTCTTTGGGCGAATTTGAACAGGGAAGACCTGTTATTGAAGCTTTCCGACAACATTTTCCCGGCTATAAAATATTGTTGACTTTTTTCTCTCCTTCTGGATATGAAATCAGAAAAAATTATGAAGGAGCGGATTATATCTTTTATCTTCCCATAGATACTAAAAGGAATGCAAAACGATTTATTGAGATTGTAAATCCGGAAATTGCCGTATTTATCAAGTATGAGTTTTGGTTCAACTATCTTAAAGAGCTTTACAAAAATGATATTCCGGTAATTGTTATATCAGCCATTTTCAGAAAAGAGCAGCATTTTTTCAAGTGGTACGGCGGTTGGTTCGGGAAGATGTTAAAAACAATAACCTGCTTTTTTGTTCAAAATGAGAATTCGAAAAAGCTACTCAATTCCATTGGTATTGAAAATATTACAGTAAGCGGAGATACGCGTTTCGACAGAGTTTCGGCAATTGTAAAAAATGTAAAATCATTTCCTTCGGTTGAAAGATTCGCCGGAGACAAAAAGGTTTTTCTTGCCGGAAGCACCTGGCCGCAGGATGAGGAGTTGATTCACCGGTTAGTAAGTGGTTTTGACGGCAAGATGAAATTTATTATTGCTCCTCACGAAATCCACAAGGATAGAATTGATTCGATAGTAAAACTGTTTTCTGAATGTAAAACAGTCAGGTATTCCGAAACCGGCGAAAATATTGATGCCGACATTCTTATAATTGACGGGATGGGCTTTCTGTCGGGTTTGTATCAATATTGCCACATTGCATATATCGGTGGTGGTTTTGGAAAAGGGATTCACAATATCCTTGAAGCCGCCACTTTCGGCAAGCCGGTTATATTCGGTCCGGAATATGACAAATTTCAGGAGGCAAAAGATTTGGTTAAGCTCAAAGGAGCTTTCCCCGTTTCAACATCCAAACAGTTAACGGAAATAACCGGAAAACTGTTGAATGACCACCAATATTACAATGAAACCGGTAAAATATGCCGAAATTATGTTGAGAGAAAGACCGGAGCTACTTCCATTATTATGAAAGGAATAGCAAGAATCTTTCGGGACAGGTAAGTCTTACTTTATTGTAATTCCCGAAATAAAGAAGATGCAGGATAGCAAGGTTTGTTGATGATGACGAGTAATTTACCCCTCTAAATCTCCCCTGAAGGTGAGACTATTGATAGATTTATCGAAAAATTAAACACCCGAATACAAGCAAACTTTTTATGAAAGGTTTTGTGGTTTTTTGAAATGATAAAATAATTATGTAATTTTGTTGAGTTGTTTTTTTGTAGTCGTAACATTAAAATTTATTAAAATGAAAAAGTCATTACTTTTATTATTGGTACTGAGTCTCGGATTAACCGGTTGGACTCAGAAAAGAGCACAATTCAAAAAAGAACTTGTCAACAAGGCGGTTAAAAGGAGTCGGGTTATTCATAAACCGGAATATTCCGTGCTTGAGAAACCTGTAAGCGGCAGTCAGCCTTTTTCCAAAGATGAAGATGCCATAGGCCATACTCAATATGACCTTCAGTCGAATTCCCTTTTAAGCAACAGGATATGGCAATATGATGACGGCACCATCGGTGCCGTATGGACAAGAGGTGTTGAGAGTGCCCCGAATTTCCCCGACAGAGGTGCGGGATATAATTTTTTCGATGGCACCTCCTGGGGGCCTGAACCGACTTCGCAGATTGAATCGGTAAGAGCAGGCTGGCCTTCTTATGCAGCCTTGGGTGAGAATGGTGAAATAGTTGTTTCGCATGATTTTGCCACAGGGCAACTGATCATTAACACCAGGCCTGAAAAGGGAACAGGCGACTGGAATGAATCCTTCTTCAGTGGCCCTGACGATGTTTTCGTTGCATGGAACAGAACAACAACCTCCGGTGTGAATCATGATTTTATACAGATGCTTTGCGTTACCAAAACGGATCCTCCGTACAACGGTCAGGCAGGCGCTTTGTTTTACTCACGCTCAAATGACGGCGGACAGACCTGGGATCCTGAAAATATTACACTCGAAGGCACCGGAATAGATTACTATAATGGAATCACAGCCGATGATTATGCCTGGGCAGAGCCGAGAGGTGACGAAATCGCTTTTGTAGTTATTAACCCTTGGATAGATATTTTCGTTATGAAGTCAATGGACAATGGCGATACCTGGGAAAAGGAGATAGTCTGGCAGCATCCGTATCCTTTCTTTGACTGGGATAACACAATAACAACGGATACCATTTGGGCTCCCGACGGATCAGGTGATATTGCAATAGGTGAGGATGGTAAAATACATGTTGTTTTCGGACTTACACGCGTTGCACATACCGAACCGGGTACATCTTATACTTACTGGCCCTGGACAGACGGGATTATTTATTGGAATGAGGATATGCCTCCTTTTGAGGCGGAAAATCAACACAGGGCTCTTGCTTATGAAAATCTTGTTGAAGATAAGACTCTTGTGGGATGGATCCCCGATCAGGGTACACCGTTATTGGATGAATTGCTCTCCTACCGTGAACTGGGAATGAGCACAATGGCTAATGTTACCGCTGATAACGGACAGGTTGTTGTGGTGTGGTCGTCGGTAACCGAAGGTTATGATAACGGACAGTATAATTTCAGACATATATGGACACGGCGTAATTATGACAATGGTAACGAAGGTGCCTGGGGAAGTATGATTGATGTGGATACTGATATTTCACATTGGCTCGACGAATGTATCTATCCTGTAATGGCAGGCCGTTTTGATGCCGTGGATAATGCCGTTTTTATGTACCAGTCCGATGCAACACCCGGTACGGCACTTGACGGTAATCACGATTATCAGGATAATATTATGTATGTGCCCAGGTATATACCTGTGGGAGTTGCTGAAAACGAACCTATTAGTGATGCCAATGTGTCGCAAAATTATCCGAATCCGTTTTCGGGTACTTCCGTTGTTAATATAACACTACAAGGTAGAGCAAATCTCAGCCTTGAGGTTACCAATCTTATGGGACAAGTCGTTTATAAATCGGACAAAGGTATGGTTAATGCCGGAATGCACAACTTTACAATTGATGCCTCGAATTTGGGCAGCGGAGTTTACTTTTATACCGTTAAAGCAGGTAACAGCTCGGTAAGCAAAAAGATGACCGTACAATAGACCGCTAAAATTTTCAAGGTTTGTCCTGCTACTATAAAATATATGTATGCTTTGTCTGATTATGAGGGTTGAAAACCAAAAATACCGAGTTTAAACTATAAAGAAACTACGGTGAAAAAGTAGGTGAAAATATTGACAATAATAAAATATTTCGCCCTGTATATTGTAGAGCAGTAGGATATTACGCACTTGCAAAAAACCTTATCTTTTCAGTAAATACCTTAGTAGAAAGATCAGATGATAGCGATATACCAACCTTATGAAAGTCCGTATGGATTACCTTATTATATTAATTCACAGAAAGATAATAAATGTATGTCAAGAAACAAATAATGACACCTTTATTAATAATGGGGTCAATTTTAAATCCTTGTTAGATATTTTTAAAAGTCTAATAATATGCAGGTTAAATTTTATGGGTCAGTTGTTCTGAAATTTTGGCGAAATACAAATCGTTTTTACTTCTAACTACCGTTTTTAATATGAATTTTGGTAGTTTGACTACCAATTTTAATATGAATTTTGGTAGTTTGGAATATTTTATTTATTTTTGCTGATAAAAAATGCTGCAGAGATATTATGACGATTTCAATCGTTTTTACAAGAAAAATAAAGTACTTGTAATATACGGTGCCAGACGAGTTGGCAAAACAACATTAACAAAAGGCTGGTTGGCAAACATCAGTCTTAAATATCTTTATGTAACCGGTGATAGTTTACAAATCCGGAATTTGTTAAGTTCCGGCGATATAGAACAAATAAAAGAGTTTGTTGACGGATACCAAATGATAGTCATTGATGAAGCCCAGCAAATACGGAATATAGGTATGGGTTTGAAAATAATGAATGATTATATTCCCGAATTAAAAATCATAGCCACAAGATCATCTTCATTTGAGCTATCCCGGCAAATAGGTGATCCGTTAACCGGCCGGAAAAGGGTACTTGCTTTATATCCTATGGCACAATGTGAGTTGGCTTTTTCTTTGAACAAATATGAGTTGAAAAACAATCTTGAAAAGTATCTTATTTTCGGTTCCTACCCGGAAGTTATAACATCGGAAACAGTAAAAGATAAATTGGAAGTTATAGATGATATTGTACAATCATACCTTTTGCGAGATATTTTATCTCTTGAAAAAATAAGAAATCCGAAAGTGCTGTTTAATCTGCTCAAGCTACTTGCCTTTCAGATTGGCAGTCCGGTTTCCGTTTCGGAACTTGCAAAACAATTAGGTATTAATGTAAAGACTGTATCCCGTTACCTCGACCTTTTGGAAAAGTCATTTATTATCTTTCCGCTAAGCTCGTATAGTGGCAATTTACGAAAAGAGATATCAAAAAAGTCAAAGTATTATTTTGTTGATAACGGAGTTAGAAATGGAGTTATAATGCAATTTAATACCATTAAGAACAGAAACGATATAGGTCAGTTGTGGGAGAATTTTATTATTAGTGAGCGTATAAAAAAGCTTTCCTATGAACGGACTTTTTATAATCGTTATTTTTGGAGAAACTATAATCAACAAGAGATTGACCTTTTGGAAGAATATAACGGAGTGCTAAATACATATGAAATAAAATGGGGTAAAGCAAAAACTTCATTACCGGGTGATTTTGAAAGAAAATACGGCAAGTGTAATTATACCGTCATCAATAGGGATAACTATCCGGAATTTATACTTTAACTTATTCCACAATTAAAGTATCGGAAACAACCGAGCAGGCGGTAAAATATCCGAGCCCGCCGTTGCTGATGTTTGTAGGCAGATTGCCTCTTGCCTCGTCAAAAAGGCTGCCCTGCCAGACGGTTTCGGCACTCAATGCTCTTAGAAAATTGGCGTAATCATCTGTCAATGAGTATTTTTTCTCAATTATTATACTCCCTTTCGGGAAAAAGGCTTCCTCTTTGTCCGGAGAAAAAAGCTCAATGACATCAAGTGTTTTAAAGGTATAATAATAAAGTTCTGCTTTTGACTTTTCCTCCGGTGGAATATTTGTAATATGTGACCAATCGATGGTTATTTTATACATATCCTGGGCATCGGCGTTATAATCGGGTGCAACCCAACCGATTTTATAGAGGCTGTCGTTTTCGTCAACAGGTACATAGGAAAGGGGATTCAGGGGAGATACGGGAAGGATCGTTGTTTCGGCGGAGTATGTTTTTCCTTTACAAACAATATTTAAATAGTATGTTTGACCCAATACGGCAGCAAAAGAGATGTCGCTTGTATAAACTCCGGATTCATCAATGCTCTCTGTGCAATTTGTTGATTGTGTACCGTTGCTCAAAGTAACGATAGCACCTGAAACAGGGTTAGGTTCAAAAGATTGACCGGCAACAGGCTTTGTTATTTTTACTTCCTGATGATGATTTTCGTCGGTCAGTGTTGCCTGCACAACAATGGTATCCGGAACATCAGTCGGAAAATCCTTGTCGGCCTTCTCTTCACAACCCGTAAGAATCAAAATTAACCAAAAAAATATTTTTAGGTGTTTCATAATAATATATTTAAAAATAAAAAACCGCTTCCCATTTCACCAATTCAACCGATTCTCCCAATTTCATCCTGACACCCGCGAGGTTCACCTAACCCGGATGCTTTCGTGTAAACCTCACAGGTGGCTTCATTCCATTTTACCGACTCCCGTTTCATAATCTTAATTTATACGTTAGCGACGGGATAGTCCCCATCAAATAAAACTGCGTAGTAACATATTCATTTCCACCGTACAGATTGGCGGGAACAACAAACTTTCCGTTTTTTGTTTCAACTTTATCGGTATTGTACCAAACCGGATTATGTCTGTTATAGAGGTTAAAAAGCGCAAATCCTATACTATGTCTGAAATGTCTTCGTCGTTTATTAAGTCTGTATTCCATAGAAAAATCAAGGCGATGATAATCGGGCAATCTGTCATTATGCTTTTTGCCGTAAAGCGGTACGGAGCTGCCGTTGTAGTTATAAAAAGCAATGGGTGTAGTAATTGCCGAGCCGGTATAATATATCCAGCTTGCAGACATCTTGAACCTTTCGGTGAACTGATATGACAGATTTATCGAAAAGTCGTTGGGACGATCGTAAAAAGCAGGGAATTTTTCGCCGTTATTAACGTCCTTTATCTGTTTGAAAGCTCTTGAATATGTGTAACTTATCCATCCCGATAATTTCCCCTTTGTCTTTTTCAGGAACAATTCAAGACCGTACGACCAGGCATCACCAAAGCGTAACTCACCCTCTATTAAGGGATTTAACAGAAGGTTTGCGTGCGATTCATATTCAATTTGATTTTTCATATATTTGTAATATGCTTCGGCCGTGAATTTCATATTAAGTTTGCTAAAGAGTTTTTCAAATCCAAAAGCAATTTGATCGGCTCTTTGCGGTTTTATGGTTTGTCCGGCAGGCATCCACACCTCAAATGATGAAAACGGCCCTATGGAATTTGATAACATTTGAATATACTGATGATAGATACCGTAGCTCAGCATAAATGATGCTGTTGGCGTTATTCTGTACTTTAGACTTAACCTCGGATCAAGATTCACAAAAGTTATGTATGATTCCTTGCTGTTGTGAACCAAAGTGTCTTTTACGTTGTAATTTGTGTCGAAAGTATAAACCGTTGTGGGACCCAGATCAGACCAAACGGGTATTCTAAGACCTATTTTGTATGAAAATTTTTTCCGCAGTCTATGTTCGGCATTAGCATAAAAAGCACTTTTTGATGAGCTGTTTCGCGGAACTTTCGGAATAAAAAAGTTGGAAGTATCATAAGTGAGATTTCCGGGATTGAATTTATGAAAACTTTGATTAAAACCGAACCGGAAGGTCAAATCGGGATTGGTAAAATATGTGAAATCCGCTTTCAAACTTAAATTGGAAATTTGCGAGATCCAATGTGTTTCCCTTTCTGCAAGGTCGTATTTGTAGGCACTTCCATAGATGGTAAGGTTGGAGAACAACCTGTTGTTGAAAATATGATTCCAACGGAAAGTGGATGTGAGGTTTGTCCACACAACTCCGTTTTGTCGCGAAACGGCAGTATTGCTAAGGTTATCTTTTCCGTTGTAAAATGACAAATATATCCTGTTGTTATTATTAATTTGCCAGTTAAGTTTGGCATTCACATCATAAAAATAGAGATCAAGATTGGGATTTTGTTTTCTGTATAGCCACTGAAAATTGGAATGTCTGAACGATGTATAGAATGAACTTTTCTCCTTCACAATCGGAGCTTCAACCGAAGCTCTGTACATAAACGGGCTTAAAACTCCGTTAGCTTCAAACCGGTTCAGATTGCCTTCCTTTGTAGTAATTTTAATCAGGGATGAAAGCGGGTCACCTTCACTGACCGGCAAATCACTCTTATAGATTCTGATATCCTTTGTTACTTCGGGAATTATCACCGAGTAAAATCCGAAAAGGTGAGCCGGATTATAAACCGGCGCCTCATCAATAAGGATTAGGTTTTGGTCTTTATTACCACCCCTGACAAAGAAAAAAGCCGAACCGTCGCTGTGGGTCTCTATTCCGGGAAGCGTTTGCAAACTTTTGACCAGTCCCGACTCTCCTGCAAACTCAGGTAATTTACTGATATTGACCGGATTCAGTCTGATAGTGCTCATTTGACTTCCGGAGGCCGCTTCATCCTCGGGATTTGACTCGACAATCACTTCGGAAAGCAGGTTATAGTCCGGTTGAAGAGTTTGATTAAAAACAATATCTTTATTGAGTTTTATATTGAATTTTCTCAAACTGTAACCGATGTACGAAATCCCAAGTATATAATCACCTTTGGGGAGTGTTAACGAAAAAAAACCGTAGGCATTTGTTATGGTCCCCGTTAAAAGGCTGTCAATAAAAATTGCAGCCCCTATCAGGCTTTCGCCGGTTTCGGCATCTTTTACTGTACCGCTGACCGTATATTTCTCTCTCTGTGTTTTATTTTTTCCTTTTTTCAGAATGATTTGATTCTCAACTACCGAATGCTCAATACCTGATGTTCGTGTTAGTTCATCCAATAAATCTTTAATACTGTGTTTACCGGGTTTGTATGTTATTTTTGTACTGATATCAATTTGTTTCGGATTATATGAAAAATTTATCCCGGTTTGATTATGGATCTCTTTGATAAGTTCTCCGAGACTCAATTCAGTGTTTGAGATTGTAATTTCTTGCAATAAAATGCTGCTTTGCCCGAAAGAGTAAACTCCCGGCAAAAAAAACAGAAATATTAATATGTATCTTGCCTGTTGTCTCATAATGACGCGTACACCATAGCCGTCCTGTTTTCTGACTCACCCCTTAATCCCCTATCTACCAAGGCAGAGAGGGGAAACACATTCCGTTTCTTTTTATCTGTAATTTAAATAATATTCCGTTATCTTTATATAATTTTCTGTTTTTAATTTCCACTACCGTATCGCCCCTCTCTAATTTTTAGAGAGGGGAAGGGGGTGAGTCAAAAAACTTTTTAACAACATATCATTTTCATTTAAAACACTACTTTCTCGTTTCGTTCCTTTTTCCTTTGGAGTTATCCAACGTCTTCTTAGCTTACCGGGGGTGAGTCAAAAAACTTTCTTATCTTTTCTTTCACCCTTTCAATATCTTTCAACTCCTCGTTTTGTATTCTTAAAACCCTTATCCCCATATCATTAATTATCAAAGTTCGTTGTCTGTCATATTCTTTTTGATAATCGTGTATCTTACCGTCAAGTTCGATAATAAATTTATGTTCCGCACAATAAAAATCAGGAATAAAAAATGACAAATTATTATCGTTTCTATTTTCATAAATCAAAGGATGCTGCCGAAGAAACTTTTTCCCGTCCAATCTTCTGTTCCTTAGAACGGACCAAAGAATTTTCTCGGAAGGAGTCTGATTCTTCCTAAGCTCTCTTGCCAGTTTTATGATATCCTTTTTTGTCATTGTGACTCACCCCTTAATCCCCTCTTTACCAAGGCAGAGAGGGGAAACACATTCCGTTTCTTTTTATCTGTAATTTAAATAATATTCCGTTATCTTTATATAATTTTCTGTTTTTAATTTCCACTACCGTATCGCCCCTCTCTAATATTTAGAGAGGGGAAGGGGGGTGAGTCAAAAACTTTCTTACCTTTTCTTTCACCCTTTCAATTTCTTTCAACTCCTCGTTTTTTATTCTTAGAACCCTTATCCCCATATAATTTATAATAATCGTTCTTTGTTCATTGTCCTGTTTTCTGACTCACCCCTTAATCCCCTATCTACCAAGGCAGAGAGGGGAAACACATTCCGTTTCTTTTTATCTGTAATTTAAATAATATTCCGTTATCTTTCTATAATTTTCTGTTTTTAATTTCCACTACCGTATCGCCCCTCTTTAACGAAGTTAGAGAGTTCCGATAGCCATCGGAAGGGGGTGAGTCAAAAAAACTTTTTCGACAACATATCATTTTAATTTAAAACACCACTTTCCCGTTTCGTTCCTTTTTCCTTTTGAGTTATCCGACGTCCTCTTACCGTATTGGAGGTGAGTCAAAAAACCACCACCCCATCTTTTTTCTCAGCCTTAATATCAAATGTCTCTTCAATGATATTAAGAACCGCATCAAGTGAAAGGTTATCGAATGTTGCCGTTAGTCTGTAATCACTTATGCTGTCATTGGAAAACTCAAATTTTACTTCATAAACTTTCGACAGATCTTTAACAACATCCCCCAGTTTGTCGTTTTCAAATACAAGTTTTTTGGTTTTCCAGGCCAGATAGTTCCTGCTCCGGTTTTGTTCCTTAACAAGGCTGCCGGAAGATTTTGAAAAAACACCGCGTTCACCTTTAACAAGAAGAACCTCTTTTCCGTTTATTGAGCGTACGGCAACTTTCCCGCTATTGACAATTACCTCTATAACAGGGCTTTCAGGTCTTGCATTGACATTGAATGATGTTCCCAACACCTCTATTTCAACCTCTTCCGCATCAATTATAAAAGGCTTTTCTTCATTACGTTTAACCTGAAAATAGGCTTCCCCTTTGAGTAAGACTTTTCTCTTTTTTCTCCCGAACCTTCCGGGATATGAGATAACCGAGTTTTTATTCAACGAAACAACAGTTCCGTCGGGTAGGGTCGCCGACTTAACCGATTCCATGGCAACCACATTTTCAACGGCCGGTTTTGCTATTGTTCTGTACAGGAAATAGGAAGCCGTGAGGGCAATAAGAACAATGGCAGCAATCTTGAGTATTTGCCTTAACGACTTTTTCGGATACATAGGAACCGTTTCTTTGATCTTTTCTTCTGCAAAAAGTATCTTTTCAATCTTGTTCCATTCGCCGTCAATATCAACCTTCATTTTGCCTGATTGAGAAAGCAGCCAGGTTTGCCTGTAACTGTTGAAAAGCCTTTTATTCTCTTCACTCTCAAGCACCCATTTCTCAAGCAATGCCGCCTCTTCTTTCGTAGCTTCGTTTGCCAGATACTTTCCGGTTAACGCAGTGTAGTCAATATGTTCGTTATTGTTGTTCATTGTTGTTCATTATTCATACACATCAACTGTTTTAAACCCTTATAATAAATTTTATATTTTTATACCTAAATATCAATTAAACATTTCAAACATAAACAAAATCAAAACAAAAAGATACTCCTTCAACTCCTCTCTCAGTATTTTCAAAGCCTTCGACATCTGCACCTCCACGGTTTTTACCGAAATGCCGAGCCTTTCCGCAACCTCCTTATATTTCAACTCCTCAAACCTGTTAAGCATAAAGACCTCTTTACATCTTGCCGGCAGTTTGGTGAGTGCCGCTTCCACTTTTGTTTCAAGCTCTGCAACCGAAAAGGCATCACTCTCATAGGCAGTTTCATAATCGGCAATTTCAACGTCAAGCACATTACTTCTGAACTTTTTATTGTCGCGAATATGATTCAGACAGCGGTTTCTGACGGATGTAAAAAGATAAGACTTTACGGATTTGTCAGTATCAATCTGTTTTTTATTTTGCCAAAGGTTGATAAAGACATTTTGTGTTATCTCCTTTGCCGTATCGTCATCGTTGACAAAACTCCTTGCAAAACCGCACAGTTCGCCGAAATATTGCCTGAACAACTGTTCAAACAACTTCTTGTCAAGATTCGAATATGCGATATTTTCAGCCAAAGAATTATGATTTTTGATGCCGTAAAGATATATTTATTTTTTTAAATATGTAAAAATCAAAACAAGCAATTTTTGGAAAAACACGAAACTTATTAACAATTATACTTTTATATGAATAAATATTTTTATATTTGCCCATTCAAAATCCACATTTTATGTTTTATTGAAATTTTCAGGTTTGTTTAATTAAATAATTTATTATGAAAAGATTTTTACTCTTAATCACATTTGTTACAGCTATTGTGTTTCTAAACAATGCACAAGCACAAAAAAATGAAGTTGTCCATCCAACAAAAGTCAGCAGAGCAATCTATTTTGACGAGATACCGTCACTGAAGGATTTACCGCCTGTTGACAAACAGTATTACATTGATAACGACGGTAAATCGGTTGCCGAAGGGTTTGAACACGAAAGTGAAGAAGTACCCAATTATTCCAATTGGAAATATGAAGGTCCCGACCCCGTTTGGCAGAAAAAGAACGGTTGGTTACAAAGTCCCAAAGCGTTAATTCAAAACTTTGCCGGACAAAGCAGTCCATATTTACCTTCCGATTGTAACGGTACGGTCGGCCCCAATCATTTTATGCAAACGGTAAATACAACGTATGCTATATGGAATAAATCGGGGACACAGGTTGTTGCGCCTACAGATATGAATACCCTTTTTTCAGGTGTTCCGGGTTCAAGCAACAATGACGGCGACCCGTTAATATTGTTTGATGAACAAGCAAATAAATGGGTGGCCGTAGAATTTTCAGTATCAAGTACACCATATTATATGTTGTTTGCCGTCTCGCAAACAAATGATCCTACAGGAGCCTGGTGGCGCTGGTCGTTTGTAACCGATGGATTTCCGGATTATGAAAAAGTAGGAGTTTGGAGTGACGGCTATTATATGGGAACAAATCTCGGTTCCACAAGTTCATCTAATGATGATGTTTATGTTTTCGAAAGAAACGTTATGATTGCAGGTGGAGCAAGCCCTCAACAAGTTCAGTTTCACAATCCCAACAGGCCGAATACTTCATTTCATTGCATTATGCCGCTTGATGCGGATGGTGCTGCGCCTCCTTCCGGTTCTCCCGGTCAGTTTGTTACGATAAATGATAACGCCTGGGGTGGAAGTGACGAACTTTGGATTTATGAATGTAATGTTAACTGGTCTTCACCAGGAAGTTCCACATTTTCAAGGACCCAACAGCTATCCGTTCCGAGTTTCGATTCCCAGTTCAATTCCTGGGGAACGGGTGATATTGCTCAATCGGGAACAACTCAGCTTGTTGATGCCCAACCTTATGTGCTTATGGTGAGAGGTCAGTATAAAAATTTCGGCTCAACACAAACCGTAGTCTGTATGCATACGGTTGATGTTGACGGGACAAATCACGCAGGTGAACGATGGTATGAACTGGAAAAGACATCCCAAACCGATCCGACCTGGTCAATCAGACAATCCGGCACCTATGCTCCCGATGCCAACAGTCGCTGGATGGGAAGCATAGCTATAAACAACAATCACGAGATAGCTATGGGATATAATGTTTCCGGTACGTCAATGAGCCCGAATATAAGATATTGTGGTCAGTCGGCATCACAAAATGCTTTGGCCAACGGAGTAATGGATATTGCGGAATCGTCTGATCTTGCTTCATCGGCACAATCGCAGGGAACAGGATCTTACCGTAACAGGTGGGGCGACTATTCATTAATGACTGTTGACCCTACGGACGGAGTTACTTTCTGGTACACAACCGAATACTGGAATAGCGGAAAGAAAACAAGAATAATAAGCTTTACAATCGGTTCTTCAGTCCTTACCGCCCAATTCAGCGGAACACCAACCACAGTTAATGTTGGAAATGCGGTAACATTTACGGATCAATCATATGGCCCCAATACTATTACTTCCTGGAACTGGAGTTTCCCGGGAGGTACACCTTCAAGCTATAGCGGACAAAATCCTCCGCCGATTACCTATAATACCGCAGGAACTTATGACGTTACTTTGACGGTCGGAGACGGTTCGTCAACGGATAGTGAAGTAAAGACTAATTATATAAATGTTGTTAATTGTACCGTAAGTTCTTACCCCTGGTCCGAAGGATTTGAAAACGGAGGTAATATTCCCGACTGCTGGTCAAATGAATATGTCATTGATAATCAAAATTGGGCATATCAGGCGGGAGGCTATAGTGGAAATCCTTCAGGAGCTCATTCCGGCAGTTATAATGCCTATTTATATAATCCTTCATCAACAGCGAATGTTACAAAACTGGTTACACCTCAACTTGATATGTCCGGCTTGTCATCCGCCACATTAACTTTCTGGCATACTCAGGCATTGTGGTCATCTGATCAGGATGAGCTAAGAATTTACTATAAGACATCGGTGGGAGGTTCTTGGACTATTTTGGCAACTTATACAAATGATATTACAAGTTGGACACAGGAGTCAATTGCTTTGCCCAATTTAAGCAATGATTACTACATTGCCTTTGAAGGAACAGCTCAATATGGATACGGTGTTTGTGTTGACGATGTGAATGTTGACGGTGTAGCGGGAGGTTCCGCTCCGGTAGCGGATTTTTCGGCTGATAATACTACTCCCAATGTGGGGCAAACCGTTACATTTACCGATCTTTCAACAAATTCTCCCACCTCTTGGTCCTGGACATTCACTCCTTCTACCGTAACTTATGTGGGAGGCACAAGTTCAACATCACAAAATCCTCAGGTAACATTTGATGCGGCAGGTTCTTATACCGTTGCTCTTACGGCGACTAATTCTTACGGTAGTGATACACAAACAAAAACAAATTACATAACTGCAAGTTCTTCCTGTCCGCCGGTCACTTCTTACCCCTACACACAAAATTTCGATTCATGGACTATAAGTTCTCCGGCATACGCTTGTACTGCCGACGGAACCGTGACATTGCAGGATTGCTGGACTAATGTAACTGGCGATGATATTGATTGGGACATACTTAGCGGTGCTACAGGTTCTGGCAGTACCGGTCCTTCAAGTGACCACACATCGGGTTCGGGAAATTATTTATATACCGAATCCTCATCTTGCTATGCTAAAACAGGTTATATTACATCACCCATCTTCGATCTGTCATCTTTTTCAAGCTCAACATTAACATTCTGGTATCATATGTACGGTGGTTCAATGGGAACTCTTTCCGTTCAGGTCTCTAACGACGGCGGTTCGACTTGGTCGTCCGATGTTTGGTCTATGACTGGTGATCAGGGGAACTCCTGGCAACAAGCAA
Organism: Bacteroidales bacterium; assembly: GCA_026984135.1. Taxonomy (GTDB): domain Bacteria; phylum Bacteroidota; class Bacteroidia; order Bacteroidales; family JAADJA01; genus JAADJA01. The sequence goes on along the minus strand of JALSSR010000123.1, from coordinate 2,103 downwards.
CCGTATCATTAGATTCCTATATCTCTTCAAATACGGTAATTCGTTTCACCGGTTTGACAGGGTCAAGTTACACTTCCGATATGGCAATTGACGATATTAGTGTTGATGCAACAACAAGTGGTCCTTCAAACGATTATTGTTCAGGTGCAACTGCCATAAATGAAGTTACCGACCTGGCTTTTGACACAAGCCCCGCATCTGCCAGCGGAGTACAACCATCCTGCGGCGGAAGTTCAACACCTCCGGTTGATATTTGGTATGCTTACACCGCTACAATTACGGGTGATGCCACTTTTGATCTTTGCGGCAGTTCTTTTGACACAAGATTAGCTATCTGGGATGCTTGTGGCGGTACGGAGTTGGCTTGTAATGATGATGCTTGTAGTTTGCAATCAAGTATAACCATGTCGGTGACAAGCGGAACAACTTATTATGTTCAGGTAGGTGGATATAATACCGCTTCCGGAGCCGGTGACTTGACAATTCAGGTTCATATTCCGGGTCTTTGGACAGGTAACACCTCAACGGATTGGGGAAATACCGGAAACTGGGATAACAACAATATTCCTTCGTCAACTACCGATGTTAATATCCCGTCGTCACCCGCAGGCGGCAACTACCCCGAAACCAATACCGGATCGAGTGCGGTTTGTAATAATCTTACTATTGAAGTTGGAGCTCATCTTTACATACCTTCGAACAATACGTTAACCGTTAGCGGCACTCTTACAAATAATGCAGGTGATGCAGGTCTTGTTGTCAAGTCGGATGCAACAGGTACCGGTTCATTAATAAGTACGACAACCGGTGTTAACGGAACAGTTGAAAGATACCTTACGGACGCAGTATGGCATTTTATAGGTATTCCGGTTAACAGTGAAGTTGCCGGTGTTTTCCATTTACCTGCCGGTCATTCGGATATCTATCTGCGTACTCATATTGAAGCTACAAACAGTTGGGATAATTACATTGTACCCGTAACTACACCACTTATTCTTGGTCGAGGTTATGAAACCTGGGTAGGAACACCGGGAGGTTTCTCTCAACCCGAAACCGTTGAATTCAAAGGTGCATTGAATGCAGGTGATTTTACAACAGGCAACAATAATTTCTATGGATTGCAATTTACAACAAACCACGGATTGAATATGATATCAAATCCGTATCCTTCGGCACTTCAGGCCAATATAAATACCTGGACAAAAACCAATATTGACAATTCCGTTTGGATATGGTCGTCAACAGCAGGTAATTATGTGTACTGGAACGGTACGGACGGTACAAACGGTAACGGCTGGGGTACAATGACAGGTGGTATAATACCGTCAATGCAAGGCTTTTTCGTACTTGCCAACGGTACCAATCCTTCGCTTACAATTCCGCAAAGTGACCGTCTGCACAGCAGTCAGGCATACTACAAAGATGCCGAAGTTCCTGCAAATACTTTGAAACTTACTGCCGAAGGAAATGATTATGCGGATATTATATTCGTAACCTTTAATTCTTCTTCCACCGATGAGTACGACGGAAATTATGATGTAAGGAAACTATTCGGTCTGCCTGAAGCTCCGCAGTTTTACTCAATTATTCCAGGTAAGGAACTTTCAATAAACGCTTTGCCAGAATTGAAAGGCTCAAAAACCGTACAGCTCGGTTTCCAATGCGATGCGGAAGGAGTATTTAAAATCACTGCCGACGATATGGAAAGCTTTGTGGATTATACTCCCGTTTATCTTGAAGATACCAAAGAGGGAAATATTCAAAAACTGAATGATAATCCGGTTTATGAATTTAATCACAATCCTCTTGACGATAACACAAGGTTTGTACTTCATTTCGGTGAAGTTAACGGAACGGGGGATATGGTGACCGACGGTATAAATATTTATTCCAATAAAAACATTGTTTTTGTTCGTATGCCCGTTGACTTTGACGGACAAATTTATATATACGATATGCTCGGACAACAGATAACCGGCAAGAAAACAAACGGTGAAAGTTTGACAACCATTCCCGTAACCAACGGAACAGGTTATTACGTTGTAAAAGTACAATCTGACGATAAACTGGTAACACGCAAAGTGTTCATCAGATAGTAATTGA
>JALSSR010000122.1 GCA_026984135.1 Bacteroidales bacterium | reverse complement strand
AGCCTATGATGCTGCTATTGCTGAACCGGGTCTTGCCAGTCTTGTCGGTTCACACACCTTAAACGGTACGGTTATGGACATCACCACAACTATTCTGCCTTATGCTTCATTTTCCAACGTTTCAATATACATTGTTGTTTTTGAATACATTACAACACAAAATGTAGGAAGTAACGGAGAGACACAGTTTGAGCATGTTATGATGAAAATGGTTCCTGATGCATACGGAACATCTACAGACCTCGTGGACAGACAGCCTTTCACAATCTCCGAAACTGTTGACCTGGCAGGTACTTTTGTTGAAGAATGGGATGATCTTGGTGTTGCCATTTTTATTCAGGATATGGGAAATAAAGAGATTTATCAATCTGATTACTCAATTGAAGATGCGGCTTATGCTACAGAAGCAAGATTATCCTCAATTACAATTGACGGTGAGGAAATTGCAGATTTTGATCCCGACACCTACACTTATGATGTTGCTCTTGCTCCCGGAACAGTTGAAGTTCCTGTTGTAGATGCCACTCTGATGGATGCTAACGGCAAAAAAATTATTGTTTCCGCTAATGAAATCCCGGGAACAACAACAATAGATACTTACGGCGAAGACCTTGCAACACATCTTACTTATAATGTTAATTTCTCAATTGGAACAGGTATTGGTAACGAGGCTTTTGAAGCCGTTAAAGTGTATCCCAATCCGACAAACGGAAAACTTTTCTTCAGAGGTGTTAGTGGTGCTGATGTTAAAATTTACTCTGTAACAGGCTCCCTGGTTTACGAAGTTAAAGATTTCTCGAACAACTCAATTGATCTTTCGGATATGCAACCCGGCGTTTATTACGTATCAATTGTTCTCGAAGACAAAACCGTTGTTACTAAGAAAATCAGTTTACTGAAATAACAATACCCCGGAATAATTTTAAAAGGCTGTCATTTTATGACGGCCTTTTATTTTTTATTTTAACTATTAATAAAAATAAACTTTACTTTTGTTTTAAATTATAAGTCAAAATGAAGCAAAAACCTGTAACGACTTTCAAAATCTCGAACTTCATTAGCCAGGAGGCTTATGGTGGAATAATACTGATTATTGCAACAATAGTTGCCCTTGTTTGGGCAAACTCTTCTTTCTACGGTTCATATCGCCATTTATGGTATGAGTTGAAAGTAGGAATTGCCTGGGGCGATATCAACTTGATAGGGTCCTTGCATCATTGGATAAATGACGGGCTTATGGCTCTGTTTTTTTTCACTGTGGGACTTGAAATAAAAAGGGAAATTATGGGAGGCGAGCTTTCATCAATGAAAAAAGCATCTATGCCCATTGTTGCGGCAATAGGAGGAATGCTTATACCTGCTGTAATCTATGCGGTTGTTACGCTAAACTATCCCGAATATCTTAACGGATGGGGAATTCCAATGGCTACCGATATAGCATTTGCCCTTGGACTTCTTGCATTATTAGGTAAACGTGTTAATATAAACCTGAAAATTTTCCTCACGGCACTTGCCATTGCCGACGATTTGGGAGCAGTATTGGTAATCGCTATTTTTTATACCGATACCATAAATTTCGGTGAACTTCTTTCTGCGGCCTTTTTCATCGGAGTATTGATAATTGCAAATATTGCAGGTGTCAGAAGAACAATATTTTATGCATTGGTAGGTTTTGCCGGTGTCTGGATAGCATTTATCTTTTCAGGTGTCCACGCTACGATTGCAGGAATTCTGATAGCTCTGACAATACCTGCACGTACAAAAATAGGAGAAAACGAATATGTTGAAAAACTGTCAAATTGTTTAAAAAAATTCAACAAAATCGAGCCAAATAACAATACTCTCTTGACAACGGAACAGGCTCACGTCATTTCTAAAATCAGTGCACTAAACGAAAAAGCACAGACTCCTTTACAAAAACTCGAGCATTCGCTACATCCCGTTGTAATATATTTCATTCTGCCTGTCTTTGCCCTAAGTAATGCAGGTGTTCATATTGAAGGCAGCATTATTGAAATGCTGCTGCATCCTATATCTTTAGGTATTATTGCCGGACTTGTCCTTGGTAAATTCATCGGTATTTCTGTCTTTTCACGCTTGACCGTTTGGTTGAAAATCGCCACACTTCCCGAAGGTATAACGTGGAGACAAATTTACGGTGTTGCTTTTTTGGCGGGAATAGGCTTTACTATGTCAATGTTTATTTCCGACCTGGCTTTTGTTGAAGATGAATTTAAGCAAATAGCCAAAGTAGGAATTATGGCGGCTTCACTTATCTCGGCAATTATCGGAATGGTTTGGTTGGGAACAGGAACGAAAAAGTCTTAGCTGTTAACGAAATGCTACCGTCCTAATAGTAATAGTTGCCGGTGAATATCTATTACTTGGGGAATTACCAATTTTGAATTATCATTATAAATGACAAAATCGGAGAGTTCTTTTTTCTTTTCGGCCGGCCATTGATTTTTCATCCTTCTGACGACCTCTTCTTCGGGAACATCGTCGCGCAACATCACCCGCCTAACTGCCTGCCCGGGTGTCGAAATAACTGTAATAACCTTGTCAAACATTTTGTAAAAACCACTTTCAAAAAGAATGGCAGCTTCCTGAACAACATAAGGTGCAAGGGAGTGAACCCCAACCCACTTTTCAAAATCCTTTCCGACTAGCGGATGTATCAAAGAATTGAGGAATCCGAGAGCCTGTTTATCATTAAAAACCAATCCGGCTAACATTCTCCTGTTAATTTTCCCCTTTTCAAATATTTCACTCCCGAATTTCTTTTTTAGTGACTCCCGAACATCTTTACTATCCAGAAATTTCTTAGCCTCTGTGTCTGCATGATAAACCGGCACACCCAGCGTCTCAAAAACGCCGGCAACAGTTGATTTACCGCTACCTATATTTCCTGTCAGACCAACTTTTATCATTTCTTAAATACCAAATATTCAACTTTCTCAGGCTCAACTTTTGTTATCTTAACAAAAGGTGGAGAATTAACTATCCTGACTTTCATTTTCCCGGAATTATTATCACCGTTATAACCAACATTAACAAGAAACATATTTGTATCAACTCTGTTAAAATTCTTCAGCGAAACAAGATATGTTATTTTAACATCCTCGGGAAAAGTCTTAATTTTCATCGTATCATTTTCAATACCGGAGATTGGTACCGTAATGCTTGCTTCGGTATATTTCTCAACTACAATATCAACCTTAACCTCCTCAGGATAGATATTGACATCGGGACTCAATTCCGATTTATCAAGGGGTACTTTCAAAGACAAATTTTTATCTATACCTGTAATAGCCTTCTTAACTGTCGGCACAGAAGTTATTTTTCTTATTTCATCCATACTTCCGGCAACCTCCACACTATCAGGAGATACCCTGATGCTGTCAACCAACTGATACATTTTCTCAAACTTAAGAGATAGGTTAGGAACAACCCTGACCATTTTCCTTGCAAGCGATTCAAAGTTTATTTCAATATTTTGGGGTGAGACAGAAACCATTTTTTCCGTAAGGTTAAGACGATTCAGAATGTCACTTAAAAAATCCGAAGTATTTATATCAGCCACGTATCTCTCATTATCAACTTTCCTGACGTCCAGATTTCTTAAATCTATCTCAATGGGTCTTTTTCTGGTTAAGTACTTCAAAATTGCAAGTTGAAAACCACCGGAAGTTACTCGGAACGTCAAAATACTGTCGGGTTTATCGGTAAGCACAAGCCCATTGGGCATATTTTTATATACGATGGGATACTCAACAGTTCCATAATAATTCTTTGATAAACCTATCAAAAGCCATAAAAAAACTGAAATTACAAGGCAAACCAAAAAAACATAAATTCGACTCCTGAAATGTTCATCTTTCGGCTCCTTGGCGCTTCGAATCAATTCATTTACATCGAATTTCAAAATATCATGATTTTGATTTTACAATAAATTCCATATTCCGGCAGGAAATTACCTGCAACCTTAATCGCAATATTGCATTACTTGGCTTGTCCTATCTGTGACGCAGCATCCATTGCAACGGCACTTTTCTCAATCTTCAATCTAACCTGACCTTCGACTTCAATTGTAAATGTTGTGTCTTTGACATCAACGATTTTTCCATGAATACCACCGATGGTAACAATTTTATCTCCTTTTTTAAGTGATTCCCTGTATTTCTTCTGTTCCTTTGTTTTCTTCATTTGAGGACGAATGAAAAACAGGTAGAAAACCAGTATGATTAAAACAAGCGGCAGAAAACTCATAAGCCCTCCGCTTTCCTGACCCTCAGCCGGAGGCATAAAAAGTAAGATGTTCATTAAATTTGTCATATCGTAATCTTTTAAATTATTTATTCATTGTTACAACCATTGCTTTTATTCTCAGGACAGTTATATCCGGCTGGCAGTTTGAAACCACCGTTATGGTTTTATTCTGAATCCCTTTGCGTCCCTCGCTGTCGAATGTGACCCTTAAAGACTTTTGCTCACCGGGCTTTATGGGCTCTCTTGGAAATTCGGAAGCAGTGCATCCACAACTTGTGTTTACACTTGTTATCAGAAGGTCGCTTTTCCCTGTATTCTTAAATCTAAAATTAAATGTCACCTTTTCACCCTGAGTCACTTTACCAAAATCATGCGTCAGCTTATCAAACTCAATGACAGGCAATTGACTCATATCTTCCGATCCGGAAACAGTTTTAGGGTTTTTCACCAGGTCGGTTGATAAAACTTTATTGTTGTTATCACCACATCCGGTAAGAATGAGCAAGAATATTCCGATAAAAGCAAAATATCTCATTATAAATCTATTTTTTAATGGTGTGCAAAATTAGAAAATAAACAAACACAAATGAGAACATATTTATATATAATTATTCAGCTACTTCCTTTATGAAGATTCATGTGTCGTAATACGGCACAGAAGGAATCTTTGTTTTGCGGCCGTATGAAAATGTCAAATATTTATTTATGCTTAACGTCCCGAATTTAATTTTTTGTATTAGGTTTGTACAAATTTACCGGATATGCGTATTTATATGATCGGATATATGGGAAGCGGAAAAACAACGGCAGGGAAAAAACTGGCAAAAAAAATGGGTTACAAATTTGCCGACCTTGATATTATGATTGAAAACAAATACCGTATCACAATTCAAAACCTGTTTGACAAATACGATGAAAGCACTTTCAGACTCCTTGAAAAGAAAGCTCTTTCCGAAACTTTTAATACCGACAACATAGTAATATCCACGGGTGGAGGAACTCCCTGTTTTTATAATAATATGGAATTGATAAATGCCAACGGCATTTCCATCTATCTTAAAATGGATAGCAAATCCATACTTGATCGTCTTTTATCTGCAAAACGCAAAAGGCCGCTAATAGCCGGAAAAAGCCCGGATGAGTTGTTTTCGTTTATCAAAACACAGTTGGAATGGAGAGAACCGTTTTATCTGAAAGCCGGAATAATAGCAGACGGAGAAAATCCGGATATGGATAAGTTGGCTAAACAAATAGCCGGCTTACAAGCAAACCATACAGGATTTTCAGCACAATAAGAATCCGTTAAGACAAAAACTCAACCACTTCCCTGTAAACATCCTCACCCGAAAAGCCGAATTTCTCATCAAGTATCGTATAAGGTGCGGAGTATCCGAAATGGTCCATACCCACAACTTTACCTTCACAACCCACAAGACCTTCAAGAGTTACGGGCAAACCTGCGGTAAGCCCGAAACGGGGTATAGCGGGAGGAAGAACATCATTTTGATAATCTTTGCTTTGCTGCCTGAACAGACCTTCGGATATTACGGAAACTATTCTCACCTTTAAACCTTTTTCCGTTTTCAACAACTTTGCACCTTCGATAAGTGTTGCCACCTCCGAACCGTCGGCCAGAAGAACAACATCAGGTGTCTCTTTCGAATCCTGAACAATGTAGGCACCTTTACAGGATTGTAATGCTTCGGAGTATCTGTCGGTGTCTTTGCCTGCGGGCAGGTCTTTAATCCCCTGCCGTGAAAGGATGAGAGCCGTCGGTGTACTTTTATTTTCAAGAGCCATTTTCCAGGCAACTGCAGTCTCTGCTGCATCTGCCGGGCGCAGCACAAGAGCACTGTTTTGTCCCGAATGATTTTTAAGTTTCTCCATCAGTCTTATCTGCGCCTCCTGCTCAACAGGCTGATGAGTGGGGCCATCCTCTCCTACCCTGAAGGAATCGTGTGTCCAGACATATTTCACCGGCAACTCCATCAAAGCGGCCATTCTGACGGCAGGCTTCATATAGTCGGAAAAGACAAAGAAAGTCCCGCAAACCGGAATGATATTATGTAGTGCCATACCATTGGATATTGCCGCCATAGAGAGCTCGGAAACGCCCGCATTGAGAAAGGCACCGCTGAAATCACCGGTAGCGAAAGGTTTTGAGTTTTTAAGAAAACCGTCGGTTTTATCGCTGTTTGAGAGATCGGCTGAAATAACAATCATATTTTCAACCTTTTTTGCAAACTCCGCAAGTACAGCACTTGAAGCAGCTCTTGTTGCAATATCGGGCTTCAGAGGGATTTTCGAATAGTCAATTTCAGGGATATCTCCATTCAGAAAACCATTAAGCTTCTTGGCAAGCTCCGGATTTTCCTTTTGCCACTGACGATATTTTTCCCTTTTCCCGGCAATTATTTTTCTCTTTTGCTCTTTCACAATTTCATAATGTTCTTTTACATCCGGGAAAATCATAAACGGTTCACCGGGGTTGCCTCCGAGATTAAGAATGGTTTTCTCAACCGAAGCACCTGCCTTGCCGATTGGCTGACCGTGGGTTGACACCTGATGTTCAAAGCTTTCTCCCGTTTCCGTAACAGCTCCCTTTCCCATAATTGTTTTTCCGATAATAAGAAACGGCTTTTTAGTTTCCTGATTGGCTTTGAGCAAAGCACCGCGCAACTCGTCGGGGTCGTTTCCGTCAATAGTTACAACTCTCCAGCCCCACGCCTCATATTTTTTTGCCGTATCTTCCAAACTTACGTCATCCACTTCTGTTGAAAGCTGAATGTCGTTTGAATCGTAAAACATTATGAGGTTACTCAGTCCGAGATAACCGGCAATACGTCCTGCTCCCTGCGAAATCTCCTCCTGAACTCCGCCGTCAGAAATAAAGGCATAAGTTTTATGCGACATCCACTCACCGAAACGTGAAACGTAAAAACGTTCGGCAATTGCAGCACCGACAGCCATTGCATGCCCTTGTCCCAAGGGTCCTGATGTGTTTTCCACACCACGCTTGACATCCAGCTCGGGGTGACCGGGAGTTACACTTCCCCATTGTCTGAAATTTTTCAGGTCTTCGACGGAATATGTGCCCACCATTGCAAGTACACTGTAAAGCATTGGCGACATATGCCCGGGATCAAGAAAAAAACGATCGCGGAAAGGAAACTCCATATCATCGGGATCAAAATTCAAAAATTCCGAATATAAAAGATTAATGAAATCGGCACCTCCCATAGCACCTCCCGGATGTCCCGATTTTGCTTTTTCGACCATTGCAACCGTCAATATGCGAATGTTATCGGCTGCTCTCTTTGCTGTTTTATTGTCCATTTTTTCTTTATTTTATTTTTATTGACAAACGTCCTGTGACAAGCGTCCACGCTTGTCAACAACAATCAATAATTCATTTCAATTTCAAATCCGATTTTCATTAAAAAATCTTCGATGTTTTTACTACAATTGTTCAACTTTACTCTATAATTGTTGTACTCTTTGCGAAATTCATAATTTCTTCTCAATTGCTCAAAACTTTCGGGATTACTCCTTAAAATCCTGTCGTCATTCAATATATCATACGACATATTAACCGGCTCATAAACAGCATCCTGAAAGCTTTTACCATTGCAATCCAAATCAACAATCTTACTTTTATCCTTTTGTTCCGTAACCGGAATCGTCAATCCCAACCCAAAATATTTATTCACCGCTTCAACAACCATCTTCGTTGCTCTTGTTTTTCCTTCAATTGAATATCCTGCTATATGGGGTGTTGCAATATCAACCTTGTTCAACAACTCCACATCTATCTCCGGTTCGTTTTCCCAAACATCTATAATGGAAGCCTCCACAATACCGGTTGCAATTGCCTTTTTCAAAGCAGAAGTATCCACCACGGCACCTCTCGAAGTATTAATAAAGATGACGGGCTTACCGATTTTCGAAAAAAAGTCCTCTCCCGCCAGGTGACATGTCGGATATTTTCCTTCGTTTGTTAATGGGACGTGCAACGTGACGATATCCGCTTGTTTCAAAAGTTCATCAATACCGGCAAAACCGTTTTCCCCTTCATTTTCACGACGTGGCGGGTCATTAATAATGGTTTCCATTCCAAGTAATTCAGAAACCTTTTTTATTCTTTTCCCCACATTTCCAACACCTATAATTCCGATTTTCAGTCCCTTGAGTGAAATATGCCTGTTTCGTGCAACGGTCAACAATGCCGATAAAAAATACTGTTCCACTGCCGAAGCGTTACAACCCGGTGCGGCAGCAACCTCAATTCCGTTTTTTTTACAGAATTCCCTGTCAATATGATCGTCACCGATTGTCGCCGTCGCAATAAGTTTAACTGTGGTATCCTTTAATAAAGAGGCATCACATTTGGTTACCGACCTTGTTATCAATACATCGGCGTCCATCAGATCATCCCTTTTTATACTCCTTCCCGGAATATAAACGACCTGTGAAAAAGGCTCAAAAACGCCCTTTAGAAACGGGATTCTGTTATCTGCAACTATCTTCATCCGGGATCATAAAACGTACTACTAAACTTGGCACAAAATTAAAAAAACATTCACGGCCTTATCTTAATGTTAATAATTGATGAAAAAATAATTTCAAAATTATTACTTTTGGCAAAAATTTCTAACTGTGAAACAATTGAAGTATCCATTAATTTTTTTTCTGTTGATCCCGTTTTCATTACTATCGCAGGAATTTAATTATTGGGGTAACGGAGTGGGGTCGAGATCAACAATGCTTGCAGGGGCAATAACATCCAACATCAGTGATAACAGCGCCATTTTTTATAATCCCGGCGGGTTGTCGGACATTACCAACTCAAGTCTGTCGGTTTCAAGCTACGGTTATTATTACGGTGCTTTGAACATAAAGAACGGTGCCGGAACAAATTTCGACCTTAAATCGCACCATATCAGCACACAACCTCAAATAGTTTCATTCGTCAAGAAAGTTCCCAAGCTGCCCATCTCATTGACTTTTGCCTCTTTAAACAGGCATTCGACATACATCAATACCGATTATCGCAACACAATGATGTATGATGTTATTCCGCAAATACCGGGTGACGAATTGTATGTGGGTTCATATACATACACAAACAGGATTAAAGAGTCCTGGTTCGGTTTTGGGTACGGTAAAAAGATAAAAAACAATTTAGGGCTCGGGTTTTCCGTTTTCGGAACATTCCGGGAACAGGAAATGCTTATGACCAAATCGGCAGATGTTTATTTGCCCGACTCGGATACTACGGCTCTTGAGATCATCAGCAACACTTTCCAACAGGATAATATGATATACCGGAATGCAGGAATACTGTTTGTCATTGGCGCCACGTGGAAATACGACAAATTCAGGTTTGGAGTCAATATTACAACACCCCGCATAAACATTAAATTTCTGGCAAACTCCTATCTCAAGAGGAATTACTATCTTAATAACCCTTATAATGAATTTTATGGAACTCCCGTAAAAGCATCATATTGGGAAAACAAGGTTAAATCGGTTTTCAAATCACCCCTGACCGTTGATCTCGGCATTGAATATCCTCTTGACACTGCAACTTTCATATATGGAAAACTTTCCTTTTTTGCTCCGGTAAAAAAATACAAAATACTTATTCCCGGAGAAGCTACCGATATTGATATTCCCAACGGGGTTCCGGACATAGGAAGTTTTACAAATATGGTTCTTGCCAACAGGTTTGTTATTAATATTGCATCCTCCATCAGCCACAAGGTTTCGGAAAAATTTGAATTTCTGCTGGGATTTAAAACCGACTTCAACTACCTCAATAAAAAAAGCATTGATGTAAACAAAGAATTTTATCCGGGCAGAACATTCTGGAATCTTTACCATCTGACAGGCGGACTTGTTTGGAGATGGGAGAAATTCGACCTTAGTCTGGGAGGAAGCTACACCTTCGGAATAAAAGGAAACATAAAACAATATGTAAATCTCACATCCCCAACTGTTGATAATAATCTTTACGGGGTGCGTGATTATTCGGCCAAAGCAAAATTTAATCAGGCAAGTCTGTTTTTAGGATTCACATATTTCTTTTCACGAATGTAAGATGATATCCTCAATCTCCGTCAAAGAGATATTTTGCATTGTATCGGCGTTTATAAAAGAATCGCTTAATTGCCGTTTGGCTTTTTGCAAATGCAATATCTTTTCCTCAATGGTATCTTTGGTTATGAATTTATAAACCGTAACGTTTTGTGTTTGACCGATACGGTGAGTACGGTCAATTGCCTGTTGCTCGACAAAGGGATTCCACCAAGGGTCAACTATCAGCACATAGCTTGCAGCTGTCAGGTTCAGCCCTGTACCGCCAGCTTTTACGGATATGAGAAACGGCTTTACGGTTTCATCGTTTTGATATCCTTCCACAATCTCTTTTCTGTTATTATCGCTTCCTGTCAACATCGAAAACGAGATTCCCTTTTCAATAAAATAATCTTTAAACAGGTTAAGATGTTTGACAAATGATGAGAAAACAAGAAACTTATGCCCTTCTTCCAACAGATTCTCAATGGTGGCGATTATGGTCTCAAATTTTCCCGAAGTGATATTGTTATCATACTCATCCAACAATGCAGGGTGTATTGTTATCTGTCTTAGCCTGTTCAACATAGCGAAAACCTGCAAATAATTCTTCTTGTCCACCTCACCGAGAAGAAATTTATTTCTTACAGCCGATTTTTCAGTTTCATAAATTTCATTCTGCAGTTCATTCATGGTGCAGTATATAACCTGCTCCGTTTTTTCGGGAAGTTCACGTGCTACATCCTTTTTAAGTCTGCGCAAAATAAATGGTTTTATCATGTGCCTAAGCTCCTGTTCCCTATTAACATCCTGATCCTTCACAATGGGATTCACATACGTTTTCTCAAAATAATTCAGGTTACCAAGAAGGTGACCGTTCAGGAAGCTCAACTGCGCCCAAAGGTCGTAAAGGTTGTTTTCAATTGGCGTTCCGGTCATACATATTTTCGACTCGCAAACAATAGATTTAACTGCATTATGAATCTTTGACCCCGGATTCTTTATCACCTGACTCTCATCAAGAACAAGATACCCGAAATCAAAAGCGCGCAAATATTCAAAATCCTGTCGCACAATGCCATAAGTAGCAAGGATGATATGAGTCCTGTTCATCATTCGTTTTAACCTTACTTGCCTGTCCTTTCCGCCGTAAACTCTGTATTTGAGTTCGGGAGCAAACTTTTTTAATTCCTCTATCCAGTTATACACCAGTGACTTAGGAACAATTATTAAAGCCGGTTTTAGAATATTTGCAATTTCATCTTCACCCACCGTTTCGTTGGCAAATAATGAGAGCTGAGTATTATCTCCGGTTACAGGTGTTGTTTTGTCAAACTGTTTGTTTTCAAAATATTTTTGAAGAGTTGTAATCACCTGAACCGTTTTACCAAGCCCCATATCATCGGCAAGGCAAACCCCGAAACCTTTTTGAGTGTGATGATAAAGCCATTGAAAACCGGTCTTTTGATAATCGCGCAATCCGGCAGTCATATTTTTTGGAAACTCCTGAATTTCAATGGCATCCAGCTCGTTAAGAGAGTTGATTATTGTTTCGTCTCTCTCAATGAATTCATTACTTTCAAGCAATTTAAGTTGGGTCAGATGTATAGATGTTGTATTGTTTGATGTTCTGACGGCTAAAGGATACATCATGGAAAACCAGGCAACGGGAATAACAAATATGGTTCCGTCCGGAAATTTGTATTCCGGAATCCTGTTGAGAATATGCTTTTTCAACTGAGGAAACCTGATTGTATTTTTACCGACCCTGATGATGATATGCAAGTCGAACCAGTCCGATTTCCTAACGGTTTCGTGTATTATCTCGGGTGTGGAATAATTAATTTCACTATCAAAAAGATAGTTGACTATTTTAAATCCGGCATTCCCGATACCGGGAACAAAAGCGGCAAATCTTTCAACAAACGAATACTTGTCCTTCAAATCCTTCTCAAAATAGAAATACTTGTCTGCCCTCTTCAAACCCAAATTTATAAGTTTCTCAAGCATCCCGGATTCATATTCTTCATCTCTGAAAACACTTTCGAGATAATATTCCCCATTCTTTTCCAAAACATCCACAAAGACCTTTTGTTCCTTATAAAACTCAACCTTATAATCTCCATACCGGAAAACCGGTGTTAAGATAATAGTGCCGAAAAATGTTTTTTCGATTTTCAAAAGCGAATTTATTTCCGGTTTTTTTTCAATAAGATCAAATCCGTTTATGGAATACTCAAACTTTCTAACAACAGGTTTAATGAATTTCCTGAAAAAATCGCCCTGCAGTTTTTCATTCACCACTATTTCATCCTTTTTCAGGAAGGGCTTTAGTTTGTTTCCGTTAAAAAATTCATTTTCAAAATGATAAAGTGTATTTTTATGGATTAGCAGCGGTTTTTCATTTGTAAGGACAAATGTTTGGGGGGATGTTATATCCAACTTTTCCCCGCCTTTCAAAACCATTAGTCTGTAATACATAAAACCTTCCTTTTTTTTCAAAATCGAATTTGATGTTAAGCGGAATGTCTGAAAAATTAATTAGTTGATCGAAATAGATGTTTTCGGAATGTTTATCATCTTTGATAAACAGAATGTCATTTTCCTTATCAATCAAATCCAACAATTCACTTTTCCTAAGGTCAATCGCTCTAAGAATATTTTTTTTCAACCTCTCATCTATACTCTCATCTATACTCTCAAAAAAACTTCCGAAGTCGGTTTTGTGATACTTCTTATTGTACTTTTTATTTAATTCATCAAATCTTAACAAGTTGCACAGCTTAATAATATCCTCAATTCTCTCGTCAGTTATCATATCACTTCCGATATCATTAGTATTCAGCTGCTTATATATCTCAAAATATTTTTTGCCGGCTGCCTTTTTCAACAGGTAAGGTATCGGCAGCATCCCTGTGATACTTACTGTTTTTAATGCTATGGCAAAAATCAATTCCATTACCTCCGTCTTTTTATAATTCAAAAACGGCAAAATTATGCAATTAAATATTACTTTTGGCAACAGCTTATTTAAATTCACTTATGGAGAAAATTGCTATTACGGGGGCAAGCGGACATGTTGGAGCATGTTTATGCCGGGAATTAATAAGAAACGGATATGAAGTCAGAGTCTTGCTTCATAAAGACAACAAAGGGTTTAAAAACCTTGATGTGGAGATTGTAAAAGGTGACTTACTTGATAAAAATTCCTTAACAACCTTTGTTAAGAACGCCGACATTGTTATACATCTCGGTGCCGTAATTTCATTAAACGGTGTGAATACCGAAAAGGTCATAAAAACGAACGTTGACGGAACAAAAAATATTCTTGATTGCAGTCTTGAGGCAGGTGTTTCGCGTTTTATTCATTTCAGTTCGATTCATGCACTTGAATCAAAGCCGCTTGACAAACCCGTTGATGAAAACCGTGAGCTGATAACATCCTCGAATATGATATACGAGACAACAAAAGCAAGAGGTGAATTACTTGTTGCAGAAGCCGTTAAGTCGGGTCTAAATGTCATAACTTTGAATCCGAGTGCCATTCTTGGGCCCTATGATTTTCATCCGTCCTATCTTGGTCAGGCAATCATTGGAATTGCTCAAAACAAATTGCCGATGCTCGTTCCGGGCGGTTATAACTGGGTTGATGTCAGGGATGTTGCAAATGCCGCCATTGCTGCAATCACAAAGGGAAGAAGTGGTGAACGCTATATAATCTCCGGGAATTGGCACAGTCTGATAGAGATATCGGAGATGGTCTCCGGGATAACCGGCAAAAAAACGCCGAAGTTGGTTTGTCCCACTTCCATTGCAATGATGGGTGTTCCTTTCATAAAGTTATACTCAAAAATTGCAAACGTGGAGCCTCTCTACACATATAACTCCCTTAAAATCCTGAAAGAATCGAATAAAAACATATCCAACCTGAAAGCAAGTAAAGAATTGGGATTTTCCGCCCGTCCTCTGTATGAAACTTTGAAAGATACTTTGAAGTGGTTTGAAGAAAACGGATATTTGTGAGGCGGGGTTGAATCGGCGAGGCCTATCCTGTAAGGTTTAGCACGGATACTGAGCGTTGGATCAACCTTGCAGGATTGCAGGGCAAAAGGAATGAATACAAAATGGTGGAATGGTTAAAGAAAGAAATTAGTAAATCGGTAAGGCCTATCCTGTAAGGTTTAGCACGGATACTTAGCGCTGGATCAACCTTGCAGGATTGCAGGGCAAAAGGAATGAAGACAAAATGGTGGA
>JALSSR010000121.1 GCA_026984135.1 Bacteroidales bacterium | reverse complement strand
CTTCTATTGCTACTTTTGCCTTGTAACCTGGTGTGAATTTTCTTCTTGTCTTTCTCATTGTTTCCATTGTTCAAAATTAATACTTTTTTCAACTTAGACAATGGTCTGATTTTTTTAGGGTATTATATGTAATACATTACGCAAATAATTTAAGAAAGCATATGCAATAAAACACATTGCTATATGCCCCCTGATGCGAGTGTTTGTCCAATGAAAAACAGGGCGTATCTCAAGCTGTGATTTAAGCGTGCGGAAAGAATGTTCAACATTGTATAAATCGGTATATTTATCAATAAGTTCTTGTGCGGTAATGTCTGTTGTTGTGGCAATGGCTTTAAACCCATCAAAACGTGCATCGTGTTCTATTTTATCCAAATCCAACTTAAATTCACCTTCGCTATTTTGTATAAATCTTCCGGCACCTCTTTTTTTTACTTGTTTGAATTTACTTGGGTTCTCTATCCAGTAAGTGGCTTTTGCAATTAACTTTTCTCTTTCATAAGCATCTTTTTTTGCACGTTTTTCCGAGTAAGAGCAAATGATTCTACGGTCTTTGTATATTGTCTCGGCGTAGCTGAATATTTCTTTATCAATATCCTTAGAAATAGCTTTGTGATTTGATTTATCCAACAAAAACGCTTGTATGTTTTCGGGCAATTTTTTAATGCTGTCACCAAGAATGAAATCCAGTCTTTTATCGCCAACAATATAATCCCTGTTGTCTTTATCAATCATTGCACTATCTGCAACAACAATAGCTTTGTCTATGTTATAGTTTTGCGTTAATGTTTCAAGAGCCTCAATCATTGTATGCCCTTCGTAGGAATTGCCTTCATAGATTTGATAAGTGATAGGATTTCTGAGTTTATCTACGAGCAACCCTAATACAATCTGTACTTTACGGGCTTGGCCGTCTTTGCTGTATCCTTTCTTGCGTAAATTGCCTTCGATTTCTTTTTGACTGTCAAAATAAAGAGTGGTTACATCATAAAAAACAACGTCAAGATTTTCAGAGAAGATACTTCTTTGTTGTTTAAACAAATGTTTTTTAAGAAAATCTTCTTCTTTGTATAGCAAATCTAATGTGCGATAAAAATACTGCAACTCATACTTTTTCTCAAATCCGATATAGTCTTCTTGTGTGAGATAATTTCGGAGCTTGGAACCGGGTTCGTTAAGTCTCTCTATAATCATCAGTTTGAGAACGGAAGTCCAGTCAAACTTTATCTTGTGTCTGTTTGAAACTATACGCGAAAATTTGTCCAAACCAAAGAGTTGCCATAATTTATTTACAGCTAAAACATATCCGTAATTATATCGAGCCAGTTCTTTGAGTCCTGCGTTAGATTTAACAAAATCTTCATATGAAAGCCCGGCCAATTGTAACAACTTCTTGGCAATTGCTTGAAGCTGAACAGGCGTGTAATCTTCAGCTTTACCCAGTGTATAAAGGGTTTTGTGTTTAACTCTACCTTCATTGCGATAGGTTTCAATTATCCGAAGATAGGTTCCCGATTTCTTTTTTTCCACTCTTAAAAACGCCATATCTATTAAGTTAAATTTTCTGTTGCAAAGAAAATATATAAAATTGGAAAAGTCAATGGGTTTTCGCACTACACTATTTTTTCAAACTAAAAAGTTATTGTGCTGATATGTTGATATTTAAACTTTTTAAATGTGCAAAATTGCATTTATTCTGTCAAAGTCAAGAAAAACAATCATAAATTCCGACATTGTGTGTACAGGTGTTATAGATGCTTTGGAATTATTGAAAAATCCACGCAGATTGACAGCAACATTACGAAAGTGATGTTTGAGGAGTGTAAGTGGCTGTTTTGCCGTGCATAACCGCAATTGATGAACAACCGGAAATTTCGGATCAACTGACCTGTGAAATTTAATCTGCAAAATTAGCTACAAAGCCACGAAGGCTCAAAGAAAACACAAGTGGAAACACACAAATTATTTCATCACCTTTTCCATAGGGTCGGTTGTTCCGAAAAAATGTAAACAACCGGTTTTCTCTACCTCAGTGCAGCCATCAGCAGGTCAATATCCTGATAGGGAAGTGTGAAATATTCTCCGATATATGGTTTTGTTAGGGTTCCGTTCAAAAGGTAGGCACCGTTTCTCGCACCAGGGTCAAGTCTTAACAAAGTCTCGAAACCTCCGTCGTCTCCGGCTTTTAATAAGATGGGAGTCAGGAAGTTGCTAAGTGCATAAGAGGCAGTGTGAGGTACTTTGGATGCAATGTTCGGGACGCAATAGTGTGTTACTCCTTCTTTGATAAAAACAGGGTCTTTATGGTTTGTAACTTTCGATGTTTCCACGCAACCGCCCTGATCAATGCTGACATCAATGATTACGGAACCTTCGTTCATTTGCCTTACCATATCTTCGGTTATCAAAATCGGAGAGATTCCTTCTTTTGTGTGCATTGCCGCTATAACGACATCAGCGGTTTTAAGTGCTTTGATGAGGACTTTCGGTTGAAGAATGGAGGTAAACAAGCGTGTATTAACGGTATCTTGCAGCCGGCGCAGTTTATAAATAGAGTTGTCGAAAACCTTAACAATAGCACCGAGACCGATAGCGGCTCTTGCAGCATATTCGGCAACGGTTCCCGCTCCGAGGATGACGACTTCGGTGGGGGAGATACCCGGAAAACCACCGAACAACGTTCCTTTTCCGTATTCATTGTTTTCCAGGCATTTTGCAGCAATAAAAACCGATGCCGTTCCCACAATCTCACTCATACCTTTCAAAACAGGGAAAATTCCGGTTTTATCTTTTATATATTCATAAGCAAAAGCGGTGATCTTTTTTGCCATAAGTTTTTCAAAATACTCTCTTTTCTGACCTGTCAGATGTAGCGACGAGAGAATCGTCTGTCTTGATTTCAGCATTTCGATTTCTTCCAAAGAGGGCGGAGCCACCTTGATAATAAGGTCGGACTTGAATACTTCCCCGCTGTTGTATATTATTTCGGCACCCACCTCACTGTAGTCGGTATCGGAGAAATGTGAAGCCTTTCCGGCATCCGATTCAATGAGAACTCTGTGTCCGTTTGCAATCAGAAGTCCTACGGCCTGAGGAGCCAGCGGCACCCTGTTTTCCTGATAAGAGGTTTCCCGGGGAACCCCGATTGTGAAATTGCTTTTTTGTCTGTTTACTTCGAGCGTCTCTGCCTGTGGAAGTAAATTCTCAGAGTTTG
>JALSSR010000120.1 GCA_026984135.1 Bacteroidales bacterium | reverse complement strand
AATTTTGTTCCCATAATGGATTCAATGTTTTTGATCCCGTTTTCAACGTCGGCTTTGATAAGATCAACAACTTTATCTCTTCCTTCCGAATAATAAAGTGTACAGACTTCCGTGGTGATGGTAAATCCCGGAGGAACGGGAACACCTATGAGGTTCATTTCCGCCAGATTGGCTCCTTTGCCTCCGAGTAAGTTCTTCATTGAGGCATTACCTTCGGCCTTTTTATCTCCAAAGGTATAAACAAGTTTTTGTGATTTTTTTGACATAATTATATGTTTTAATATTCTGTTATTCCGATAATTAACGTAAAATGTTCGCTAAAAACGGGTGCAAAGGTATGAAAAAATATTATCGCTGATTTTAAATTATAGTTAACATTAGTTAATAGTTGGTTTTTTATAAGGATATCTAAATTCAGATCAATTGACCCATAAAATTGATAGCTGAAAAAAATCGGTTTTGTATGGCTTTCAGCCGACAAACATATTAAGAACCGTTTTATATCCATTTTCTCAGAATTGTTGGCAAAACAATGAGCAGGAGAGGCAGTCCGACGACAAATCCGCCGATTACGGCAATAGCGAGAGCCTGTTGCATTTGAGCTCCTATTCCGATACCTATGGCAAGAGGCATCAGCGCGAGGATGGCACTGAGGGCTGTCATCAGATTCGGTCGCATACGCTGTGCAATGGCATGGTTTACGGCAAACGCTTTATCGTTATTTTTGAGGTCTTTAGTATATTGGTAAACCGTAAAAATAGCATTTTCGGCAACAATACCCACAATCATTATTATTCCCGTATAGCTGCTGACATTAAGCGGGATGTTGAAAATATACAGTAAGATCAAACTTCCCGTTATCCCCATAAGTGAAACAAAAAGGATAAGGAATGCAATGCGCCAGCGTTTGAACAGAAACATCAGCACCATAAATACAAAGAGTGTTGCCAGTATAAGAATCATCATCAGCTCTTTAAATGATTGCTGTTGTTGCGAATAAGCACCGCCGAACTCAATGGAATATCCTGACGGCAAATTGATTTTTTTTGCGAATTCCGATTTTAAATCATCAACAGCACTTCCCAGGTCTCTGTTTTCAAGACGTGCCGTCAGAATGATCACTGGCTTAAGGTCTTCACGGCTTTCGATTACATCTCCCGATTCTGGGATAAGAGTGCAAAAGAATGATAAGGGGCGTGTTGTACCGTCGGGTAAGAAGACAGGTTGTTTATTAAGAACTTCAATATCATTATCGGCAAAATCAACAAACCGCATTCTGACACGTCGCATCTGCTGCCCTTCCTGAATATCCCCGATTTGAAGTCCTGATGTCATTGCAGCCTGGTCGGGGTTGGGCATCGGTATGCCGGCACTTTTACCCACCGGAACGCCCTCTGTAATTGCTTTTAATTGTGTGTCGAAGTTTGTGAGACTGATATTGTAAAGGGCAAGTTTATCAAGATCCGGCTTTATTATCAATGAGGGGCCTTCCGGAATGAGACCGTCATCAATATCTACAACTCCGGGAATGCTGTCCATAACCTTATGGCAATGGTCGGCAATATTTTGGAGTTTTTTATAATCATCACCGAAGATTTTAACTTCGATGGGCTGAGCCTTTCCAATCAGGTCACCGAGAAGATCGGCAATACGTTGTCCGAATTCGATGGTCAGTACCGGTACCTTTGCCGAAATATCATGTCGCAATTCGGAGATAACCTCTTCGGTTGTTTTTTTTCTGTCAGGCTTTAGCTGAATGGAATAATCGCCTTCATTGGCAGGATGGGAGCGAAATGACATACGTATGCCGGTCCTTCTGGAGTAGCTTTGAATATTTGGATTTGCCAGGATAACCTTTTCCATATCACGACATAACCGGTCGGTTTCAATTATATCCGTCCCGGGTGGTGAATAGTAATCCAGAACTATTGACCCTTCGTCCAACTCCGGCAAAAAGCCTGTTTGGAGCTTTGTTGTGGCATACCAGGCGGATAATCCTAAAATAATCACAAAGGCAACGGAGAAAAAAGGCTTGTTGTAAAACCATGTTAACGGATATATTCTGCTTATCTCATCAATTTTCTTTTTAGGTTTTAGCTTTTGTTTATAACCCACTAAAATATGAAAAACAGGCAATAACAACCAGGTTACGAGAAAGGATACCACCATTGTTAATTGCATTGTGTCGGAAAGGATGCGGAAAAAACTGCCTGCCAGTCCGCTCATCAACCGGAAGGGAAAGTGAATGACTATTGTCGTTAAAGATGAGGCTATCATTGCCGGAAGGAGAAAGTAAATGGACATTTGCACCACCTTATATCGTGACTTCTTCGGGTGCTTTTCATGATTCTTATGAATCTGTTCAATTATAACAATAGCATCATCAATTATCAGACCTACCGATGCGGCAATGGCTCCGAGTGACATTATGTTTATGGTTATGCCGACAAGATAGAGCACAAGAAAGGAGAAGGCGACGGTAACGGGAATGGTGAGTATAACAACCAGACTGGAACGCCAGGAATGCAGGAAAATGATAATAACAAGCAGTGCCAGCAAAAGTCCCTCGTATATTGTTCGCAAGGCGCTGTCCACACTTGCATTTACAAAAGCACTTTGATTATAATATGGTTTCAGCTTGTAACCTTTCGGGAGTAGTTTTCTGATTTCCATAGCTTTGACCTCCACGTCATCAGCGAAATCAACAAGATTGATTCCCGGTTGTTTGACAAGGTCAATGATAACGGCATTGTTTCCGTTGGCATTTATTTTCACAAACTCCTGTTGTTCTTCAAGTTTAATATTAGCAATATCCTTGACTTTAACAATTCTGCCGTTAATATTTTTTATAACTATATTCTCAAGTCCTTCCATATCCTGAACACGGGTGTCAAGCAGGGTCAGATACATTCTGAAATGATCCGGCAGCAAGCCGGCAGACTCAACAAAATTGCTATTTTCAAATGCAGTGATGATATCCTGTGGAGTAATTCCCAGAGCAGTCATTTTCCCGGGAAGGGGTGCTATTATGTATTCTTTGTTTCTACCGCCGCGAATTATCAC
The DNA here is from genome assembly GCA_026984135.1 of Bacteroidales bacterium. Lineage (GTDB taxonomy): Bacteria > Bacteroidota > Bacteroidia > Bacteroidales > JAADJA01 > JAADJA01. The sequence goes on along the minus strand of JALSSR010000120.1, from coordinate 11,674 downwards.
ATTTGAGATGCCATTAACCTGTGAAAAACCGGGTCTTACGATAAGGACAGCCATATCTTTAAGGTCAACATCCGATTTTTCAGCGTTTTCAAGTGTATATCCGTACACCGGAAACAGGGATTGGTTCATGACCTCTGCCGAGATGGTGACATCGGGAGGCAGGAAGTTCTTAATTTCGTTGATACGGCTTTCCAGTTGTGGTTTTAGCGAATATATATCAAGACCCCAGTCAAAATAAACTTCTACCGTTGCGCTGCCTCTGCTTGTATTACTTTTTACGACCCTTACACCGTTCACTTTTTTTACTGCGCTTTCAATGGGTTGAGTTACCGTTATCATCATCCTGTCAATGGGAAGCTGTCCGGCATCAATAATTATTGAGATCCGCGGAAATTGTACTGCGGGAAACAGGTTTGTCTGCATCCGGGTAAAAGAATAAACACCGGCAATAAAAATCAATATCCCTACAAAGAGGATTGGTTTTGTGAATATCTTATAGTAGTTTTTCATAAAATATCATCTGATCTAAAACACAAACCTGTACACCAACTTCACAGCTACATCAGTGGTTCTCGGCCTGAGATATTCAATCTGTTTTATCTGTTCTTCATAACCGATGTTATATACAAAATAAAAGTCCGAACCTACTTTGGGTATCCAATGCAGACGGACATTATAAATCATTATTTCATCCAAATCGTTATATTGCGTAAACAGTGAAAAATTCAGCTTTGTTGTAAATGCATAATTCATATAAAACGCCACTTCGTTTGTCGTAATACTCCCTTCGGGTATATCAACGAGGTTGAGAGTATAGGCGCCGTTGAAATTCAGATGTTTATTAACATTCAAACCCAGTTCACCTTCGAAAGTTTTTATCTTGCCCGTATAAAAACCTCCCCAATTATAGAATAATGCCGCCCAAATACGACGTGCCTGGTATGTCTCGAATTGCAATTCATATTTATACATCCAGTATTTTCCTTCCGGTACTGAAATGGAATCGGTAAGCTCAAAAGGGTCGTCAATCCTGTCGTAGTTTTGTATCAGATTGATTTCAAAACGTTCGCCCGATTTAAAAACAGCTCCCAACGGTCTGGTTTCGTTATAAAAACTTTCCAGTTCACCTGTGGAATGTGTATTGTAGAGTACGAATCCCCAAGGTTTGAAAAGCAACCTTTTAACTCCGTATTTAGTTAAAATACGCGGTGAAATTCTGAAATGCCACGTATAAGAATCGTAATTGGTCCGCCTGATATAACCCAACTCCGGATTAAAGTTTTTTTGCATGCTGCCCACAGCCATGAAATTATCAATAAGGTCGTTGGGGTAATCAACGGAAATTCTGTATGTCAAGGCATTACTTTGGAGGGCAAAGTGTTCGGTGCTTGTTGTTACCTTGCCCTCAACCGTTAAATTTTTATTTTTAAATATTTTGGATGTCTGATAAACGGCATCAATACCGAAAACCTGATTGGAAGTAGTGTTGTTTACTTTATTTGTGAAAATAAATCCCACATAAGACTGGACGCCAATATCACGTTTATATCTCAAAACCGTATTATTTGTTGAAGATACGGTATCGGCTTTTCCTTCCTGGATATTCAGGAATCCAATATTGTTTTTTTCTATTTTGCCGAATAATCGTGCTCCTGCAATAATAGGTACCTGCTTATGGTTTTCGACTCCTATCTGCCTCGAATAAAAGGCGTTGTTCCTGTCGCCGAGATAAAAACTGTAAAGGTCATATCCTTCAAGAAAGAACTGCCGTTTTTCGGGATAGAAGATGCCGAAGCGGGAAAGATTAACCGGTATTCTGTCAGACTCAACCTGTGCAAAGTCAGTATAGCTTGTGAGATTGAGTTTGAGTGTCGGTGAAAGGCTTACATTAAGATCTGCTCCAAGTTTGACCGGGTAGTTATTCCCATCCTCATTGTCAAAGCTCCATCCGGCAAGAGCATAAGGTTTAAATTCAAATTTTTTGGCATAAGCCACATTTTTTATTCCGGATAGCCGTCCTGCGTTTGCTACGGCATAAATGGAATAATCTCTTGACCAGCCTTGCCACAGAGACTGTTCGTTTTTGGAAACGATATCCCTTTCAAAATTAATTGCCCAGTTCAACACACTGTCTTTTTTAAATTGCAGAGTGCTAAACGGAATATATACCTCTGCAAACCACCCCTTATCTGTGACAGTGGTTTTGGCATCCCAAACGCCGTTCCAGTCCTCATTGCCGTCTTCTCCGCCGTAAACCTGAATATCGGCTCTTGCACCGTTAGGATTGATCACAAAAAGGTATCCGGTACGATTATCATCAAAGGGACTTATCACGGTTTGGAAGTTGTCGTCGGTTTCATAATCAAAATCGCGGTTCATGTTTTTTGCAACTATTTTCGAGGCATCTTTCTGATAACACCAAATTCCGAGATAAAGAGTGTTGTTGTCATATAAAACGGCCACTTCCGTACGCTCGGTAACAGGTTCGCCAAAGTTCAGATCACGTTGTGTGAAATTACTTATATGCTGAGCTTGCTGCCAGTAAGGCTCGGTAAGTTTTCCGTCAAATTTTATCTTTTCCGGTATCTTAAATGCATTCATTGTATCCGGAAGGGAGTGCTGGGCAACCACTGTGTGATATCCCAAAATAAAAATAATTGATACAAATAATACTTTCAACCCTTTCATGCTATTTGTTATTTTATTATATCAATATAACTTGTGTCTTCCAGACCGTAAGCGCCCTGACTGATTATCCTGTCGTCTTTACTCAATACCGGAAATAAAATTTCCGCTTCATTGTGGTTTTGCCTGCCAATCTTAACAGGAACTTTTACTGCAGTTGTGTCGTTTATTAGTTTCATAATCCAAAACTCTTTCATTAATTCGTCTGTCATAATACAAGATTTGGAAAGAATTTGCTTTTCCGTTTTATCGTTTTTGTCAATCAGTACCTGAACGATCATATTTTCCGGTATTAAGGTCTGCGATTGAATTTTCACAAGTACCTTCATAGTTTGGGATGTGGGATTCATTTCCGGTAAGATATTGTAAAACACCGCATTGTATTCAGAACTGTCCGGTAACAGGATTATACATTTTTTACCCGGTGCGGCAAGTTTGCGATATTCGTAAGGGACTTCAGCCTTTACCTGCAAATCGTTAACATCTACAATTGAGCAAATCCGCATATTTTTATCTACGAAAACCGAATTTTTTACAACATCCAGTTGGTTGATAATTCCCGATACGGGTGAATAAACAATAACGGGTTTGAAATTTTTCATCAACGAATCGTTGGATTTTAACATATATGCTTCCTGAGTCATTATTTCGAATAACACATCTCCCTTTTTAACGTGTGAACCGGGTTTTACATTTACTTTGCTTACATATCCTGTAATCGGTGATTTTAAATTGGTTTTGTCAAGATATATTGTTTTACCCGAGAAAACCAGATAATCTGCAATACTGCCTTTTCTGATTGTGCTGATCTTTACCTGTGCCTTGGAGTGTGTTGTTGTCTCATTAGCTGTTTCCGTATCTGTACAGGAATTCAATAATAATAAGCCGGTTACTAAATATATGAAAGATGCGAATCTCATTTTTACAAGTTTAATAGTTCCAATAATTATATGTGTTGATCAAAGCCTGTTTTTGCATTTTCAAGTCTATAATTTCCAGATTCAGATTTACTTTATCACGTAATACACTTACAAATTCAACGGCTGATAACTCTCCCTGCGAAAATTCCGTTTTGTATATTTTCATCAGATTATCGTACGATTTATCCTGTACCGATTTTATTTTCAGCTGTTTGTCAATTGACTTGATCTGATTTAGAATGTTTGTTTTGCGTACGGAATTTTCGGTTATAAACCTGTTCATTTTAAAGATAAAATCTTTTTTTAGGATATTTGTTCTGTCTCTTGTCAAATCACGTTGATGCCCGTCGAACAGGGTCCAGGAAAACTTAAGTCCGAAACCTAAGCCAAGACGGTTATAACCCGGCAGGTAAGTGGCATTCAGGCCTCCGTCGGCAAAGAGACTCAACTGTGGTTTGTATTTAATTTCCGAAAGTTGCTGAATGGCGTTCAGCTTAAGGCTGTCAAGCTCATATTTTTTCAGGAAGTATGATTGTTCAACAGGCGTTTTTAATGAAAAAGCAAGGCTTTCCAACTCAACGTCGGTTGTATCGTTAATTCCGCAAATAATGTTCAACTCAGAAAGGTTTTGGCTGAATTCCGCTTTGGTTTTTTCCAGCAAGACCCTATAGTTCTGAAGTTCGATTTTTAACAACTCAAAGTCGGAATATTTATAAATTCCCGATTGTGTAAGCTGTTTCATCAACTTCAGTTCGTTGTTAACAAGACCGGTTAATTTTGTGTAGGCTTCCGCTCTTTCCTGCGAGCGAAGACATCTGAGGTATTGATATCCTACTATTCTCTCAATATCGTGAATGGTAAGCTTTATTTCAGTCTCATTTATTTGTTTGGTAACAGCAATGTTTTGAGATGCTATATCCAGCCTTTTTCCATTGAAAACGGGTTGCTCAACCGATACAACAGCCTGATATTGACCGCCATCGCTGACAGCAAGGTCGTATCCGTAATAATCATCGGCACCTGAAGAAACAAACTCAAATTTGGTTTTGTTGTTATCGGCTGAGACGATTGGTGCAAACAGCAGCCCGGCATTTAAAGCTACCTGAGGTTTGGTATAGAATGCCTTTATCTGTTTTATCTCAACATCAAGAGCCGCATTACGGATGTTTTTTTCATAAATCAGGGGACTGTTATTTTTGGCCTGATTGATATAATAAACAATATCGTTTGACTGCGCAAAAATTGTCAGATGAATCCATACAAAAGTCAAAGTTATTATTATTCTCATACCAAAATCAATTTTTTGTCAAAGCGTATTAAAATGAAAAAGGCTGTCGCAAAAATATGCGGCAGCCTTTTTACCGGAACTAACCTTAATCATCATCATCACCATGATGTTCTTCACCTTCTTCGTTTTCTTCATCTTCCTCACCCTTTGATTCCTTTTTGACAACTGTTCCGTCGGCCTTGAATACTACTTCAATATCTTTTTCGTCCGTCTCAAACTTTATTTCATAAAAGGTACCGTCTTTATTTTCGGCCACTTCGGCTTCTTCGGTCTCATATCTTGTAAATTCATTTTTAATAGTGGTTAGGATGGCCTGCGGTATTTCCGATTTCTTAATCTCATACTCTGTTTCCAGCCAGTTTCCTTTTGAATCGAAATTGGCGGAATATTCCTTGCCGTTCATCCTGAACTCGGCTTCCCATTCGTTTTCATCCTCATTTTCCCACTTTACCTTTGTTGCATTACTGAATTTTTGATTAAAAGCCGTTTTCACAGCTTGGGGTACATCTTTTCTCTGCTCACAGGCAGTCAGGAAAAATATTCCTGTTAACACGGAAATAAACAATAAGTTCTTCATTTTTTTGAAACTTTATATTATGCTTCTGCAAATGTAGAATTGAAATCTAAAGGAATTTTAAAGACAGGTAGTTTTATTGATTTTTTCTGATGATAATGCAATGTCTATTTTCTTCATAGCGATATTCAATATCAAGTCCTGAAGCCTTGCATATTCTCTTTGCAATAGCCAGTCCCAGCCCATAGGAGCCGGAATCGCCTTTTGTGAAACGTTTGAAAATGGTTTTATTGTCAAACCCAATGGGTTTACCTGTATTGCAGACTGTAAATTTATCTTTTTGAAGTTTGATTGTAATAAAGCCGTTTTTTAGGTTGTGGATTATTGCGTTCGAGAGCAGATTGTTTAGAAGTATATCAATAAGCTGACTGTTTGCAAGAACAACAAAATCATCAATTATTTTTGTTTCAACGGTTATTTGCCTGCTTTGCACCAATGGGTTTAGCTCTTCGATTTTGTTTCTCAGAATTTCCATAAAACTGAGGGATTCGTTTTCTGTAAATTGCCGGTTGTCAATTTTAGTAAGTAAAAGTAATCCCTGATTTATTTTTGAAAGTTTTTTAACCGATTGGTAGGCGGAGTAAACTTTTTCCGAAATGTTCCGGGGTAAATCTTCCTGTAAAATTTCCTCAAGATGAAGCGATATTACCGACAGTGGTGTTTGAAGCTCATGGGACGCATTTTCCGAAAACTCTTTCAGATTGTGATAATCCTTTTCCAGCTTTTCCGTTAACTTCATAACAACGGAATTCAACCTGTTAAACTCTTCTATGCTGGTATTGCGCAAAAGCAGTTTTTCCTTCTTATTAAAGTCGAAATCTTCTATTTGTGTCAGGTTGAATTCAAAATCCGACCATAGCTTTCGTGTCAGTCCTTTTGATAAAAAGTAAGTGATAGTAAAAGTGAGCAAGAGAATTAAAAACAGAGATATTGCAATTGTAAGAAGTAATTCCTTGTTCTCAACAACCGACTGTCTTACGGTGATTAAGTAGTAATTGCCGTTAATTTTTGAAATGGTGCGGTATTCAATATATTTTTGATATTCGTCGTTGGTTTCGTGACTGATGAAAACCGTTGCGAAAGGTTTGGCAATATTTTCCGTTCTCACAACTTTTCTGGCTTTAACAATGGGATAAATGTCCGGCAAGATTCCCGATTCCCTGATCCTTTTTTCAATTACGGCGACTCTCTCCGTCAGGTTTTCTTTCGCCTCGTCTTCTATGATTTTCCGGATAACAAAATAGCTGATCACACTAATCAAAAAAAACATAGCGATAAGCAGTATGAAATATGTCCTGTTAACCTTAGTTAGAAATTTCATGAATCGGTAAATTTGTATCCCATAGCGTATTGTGTTTTAATATAATCATTGCCGCCTGCCTGCTTTATCTTTTTTCTAACGGCGTTGATGTGAGTATATACAAAGTCGAAATTGTCGGCCAGGTCAATATTGTCCTGCCACAAATGTTCTGCAATTGCCTCTTTTGTCAAAACACGGTTTCTATTTACAATGAAAAACAGCAGCAGGTCATACTCTTTTTTTGTCAGTACAATTTTGTTGCCTTTAACAGTAACCTCTTTACTGTCGGTGTTTATCTCTATTTCATTGAAAGCAACAAGTGATGACCCGTTGAATTGCCGTCTGCGGATCAGTGCTTTTATTCTGGAATTAAGTTCTGCAAGCTCAAACGGTTTTGTAATGTAATCGTCGGCACCGAGGTCAAGTCCGTTTATTTTATCGTCGAGGGAGTTTTTTGCCGAAATAATTATAACTCCGGCTTTTGAATTGTATTTTTGAATTGTTTTCAAAAGCTGCAATCCGTTGCCGTCGGGCAAGGTGATATCAAGAAGTATGATATCATATTCATAAATTGAAACTTTTTGGTCGGCAGTTTGAAAATTTTCCGCAAGTTCACAAATATAACTTTGTTTCGTAAGAAAATTTCCTACGGTACTCAATAAGGCTTTTTCGTCTTCGACGATCAAAATTTTCATACTGCAAAATAAGGGAAAAAATCTTAAGGAAATCTAAAGAACCATATTTGTTATATGTTAATTTCTTAATGAGTTCTCTGTTCTTAAACATTAGGGCAACCTTCGGCCTTAAGACTTCCCAATGCCCAGTTTATCATACTTTCAAAAGTTGTAAGGTCAATTTGATGTCCGAGCCATTCGCAGGTTACAATGCGATGATTAAACCCTTTTTCCTCATATTTTTTCAATTCTGTTATTGTGTCTTTTGGTTTGACAATATCATCATTAGCTCCAAGTACAACGAATCTGTACGGACATTTTGACTCCGACACCTCAGGCATTACCGAATAAAACACATGCTCTTTATAGTTCATAGCAGGGTTGAAAAGAAGACAAGGAAGTCCCAGGTCGGCAGAAAGCAAGAAACCGAGATAGCCTCCGAGAGACGAACCGATTATGAATTGAACGTTTTTATGAATGGCCGCATCTTTCAGCGTTTCATAAACACCGAGTTTTTCCCGGTAGTTCAGATGCAGAGCAACCGGGTCAAGCCCCAGTTTTTTCATAATATCGAGTTTGTCGGGCTTGGGGAAACTGTCTAATCCGTGAATATATAAAGTTTTCATTGTTTTGTTATTTTTCCGCAAAGTTAAATAATATTCGTGACATTACGAAATGAACAGGAAGAAGATTTTTAATTTTAGAATGAATCTAATTCCAAACTCAATAAAAAAGATGTATCTTTGTTAGCCGGAGCTGAAATTATAACCTGTTCAATACAATGAAAATATGGCATCAATATCCGTTTTTTCGCCTTCTGGTTCCTTTTGCCACAGGAATAATCATCGCTTTGATTTCGGGAATGCCCGTTAGGATAAGTTTTCGGATAATAAGCTTGACGGTGCTTGGTTTTGTGCTGATTGTCTTTGTCAAACGATTGCGCGTAAAATATAAGTCAAGATGGATTCTGGGAATTGCTATGAATATTTTATTGGTTATTTTGGGATATCAACTTACGGTTTTAAAAACACCGGCTTTTGATAAAAACAACATTTCACATTTCATTTCCAAAGCAAAACTTATTATTGTAAAAGTTGAAGAGCCTGTAGTTGAAAAATCCAAATCCATGAAGGTTATAGCTACTGTGCAGAGTTTCATGGATTCGCTGAAATGGCACAAAGCGGGAGGTAAGATAATTCTGTATTTTGCAAAAGGAAACAATGCATCGGGAATAAAATATGGTGATATTTTGGTTGTAAACACTGAGTTGAAGACGGTTCAATCGCCACATAATCCGGGTGAATTTAATTACGCCGGTTATCTTGGTAACAAAGGGATATACAATCAGGGTTATGTTAGGGACGATTCTTGGAGAATACTTGCCCGCAACCGCGGAAATCCCGTTAAGTCAATGGGCATAGGCATTAGGAGTAAGTTTCTGGGAATTTTGAAAAAGAACAATGTTTCGGGAAAGGAGTTTGCAGTTGCTTCGGCAATACTTCTCGGCTATGACGATTATCTTGATGCTGACCAGAAGCAAGCATTTGCCGGAGCCGGAGCAATGCACATTCTTTGTGTTTCGGGATTGCACGTCGGAATTATTTTTGTTGTTTTGAACTTCTTGCTTGCTTTTCTTAACAAAAAGAAATCCGCAAGGATTGTAAAGATAATATTGCTTCTCTTTTTTATTTGGTTTTATGCTTTGATAACCGGATTTTCACCCTCCGTTTCAAGAGCTGCTACTATGTTTTCATTTATTATTCTCGGCCTGAATTTAAAACGGCCTTCAAACATTTATAACACTATTGCAGCATCGGCTTTTGTGTTGCTGGTTATAAATCCCTACCTGATTACGGAGGTCGGTTTTCAGTTGTCATACATTGCTGTTGCGGGAATAGTGTGGATTTATAAACCCGTTTACACGATTTTTATTTCCGGTAATAAAATAGTTGATTTCGTTTGGAAAATAACCGTGGTGTCGTTTGCCGCCACACTTGCAACATTTCCGTTAAGCCTTTACTATTTTCACCAGTTTCCGAGGTTATTCCTCTTAACGAATCTTGTTGTAATTCCTTTTACCATATTGATTATTTACACGGGTATGCTGGTATTGACATCTTCTTTTTTCCCTCCGGTCTCAGGGTTTTTAGGGTTATTGTTATCGGCTTTGCTCAAAATCCTAAGTTATTCGGTTGAGTTTATTGAGGGATTACCTTTTGCGGTTTACCGCGGAGCTTTTATAACCACAACAGAAGTAATATTGATTTTCGGATTGACAATTTCACTTGTCGTATTTTTTATGAATAAAAGGAAATGGTCCGTTTATGCTTTTATGATTTCCGGATTGTTATTGCTTGGTTTGTTTACATTGAAAAAGTATAAAAGTCTGAAACAGAGGAGTTTTGTTGTTTATGATATTGATAAAACAACTGCTTTGCAATTTGCAGCCGGGAAAGAAGCAGTTTTGGTTGCCGATACAGGTTTTTTCGAGGATGACAGGAAGTTTGAGTTTTATGTCCGAAATAATCTGTGGAAAAGCGGCATAAAGAGATTGGAGAAACTCACTCTTGACAAAGAGATTGTTAGTCCGCAAATTTTGAAAACCAATAACTTTGTTCTTTTCAATTCAAAAAGTCTATTTGTGGTGGATGATAAAACGGAGTTGTTTCCGGTTAACAATAAAGTTAAGGTTGATTATTTGCTATTAAGTCATAATCCCGATGTGCATATTGAGGAACTTTTATCAAGCATTGATTTCGGAAAGGTGATTTTTGACTCTTCTAATTCATTACGGAAACTAAGACTATGGAGGAAAGAGTGCAAGGAAAAGGGAATTGATTTTTATGATGTAATGGAGAGCGGGGCGCTGACAGTTTCATTTTGATGGTTTATTACTCTCAAGTGTAAATATCCGGTATAAAATATTTGTTTAGTTTTGCATCTTGTCGGCATCAGCATAATATTGCCTTCAAATTGCAACCGGGGTGTTCAGGTGATTTTGATTCCGGCCGGTTTCATTGTTAAACATTAATTTGATGAAAGATAAAAAATATTTTTTTTTCAGGATTGTTTTTGTACTTCTTTTGATGATTTTCTTATTTCCCTCTATTGTAAGCTCTCAGACAGATACCATTTATAAGAAAAAAACTCTTTTTCAGAGACTGGATTCAATAAAAAAGTGGAAACTTGACAATGGGAGATCAACCTTTTCACCTTATATTGCTCCGTCCTATTCACCTGAGATGCAGTTTATGCTTTCTGCAGGAGGACTGTTTACTTTTAAATTGAAACCCGACAGTCCTATATTATCGCGTTCCTCGTTACCTTTTTCAATTTCATATAGCACAAACGGTTCCCTTCAGGTTAGTGTGAGGGCAAACATCTATGGCAAGGATGATAAACTGAGAATAACGGGTGAATACTGGATTAAGGATATGCCCGATAATTATTGGGGTGTGGGATATATAAACGGCAGGGAGAGGAAAAAGTCAACGGAAATAACAGGTTATCATCGTGATTGGCAGCAGTTTAAGTTTAAAATTGTGTATCGTATTTTTCGTAATTTTTATCTCGGAATGAATTATGACAGAAATAAAACGACAGCCACGGATATCAATGAGGTGATGGCGGCAGACGAGAACTTTGTGCAGTTTGGCTCAGATATTAAAAATTCGGGCTTTGGAATGGTTTTCCGGTATGACAGCCGGGATTTCCCGGAAAATGCATTCAAAGGTCTGCTAATTGAACTGAGTGGTACGGCCTATGGAAAACACGCGACAAGTAATAATATTTTTCAGGTGGCAGAACTGGATTACCGGCAGTATCAAAAAATCATCAGAAAAGGGAGTACACTTGCCTGGGAGTTAAAGGCAAGAATGAGTAAACACGATGTGCCATGGACAGAGATGTCAATGATAGGTACTCCTTTTGACCTGAGAGGATATACCTGGGGACACTATCGTGATAACAATATGTTTTTTGTTCTTGCTGAATACAGGTATATGTTCGGGCGGAGAAAGGTAAGGTCAAACGGAGAAAAGTTTGGTCCCTTCGGCTTTGTTGTCTGGGGAGGTACCGGATCAGTCGCCCCGAAGTTTAATCAAATGGAATACTGGCTGCCCAATGGTGGTGTCGGACTTCGTTTCGAACTGCAAAAAAGAATGAATATCAGATTAGATTATGGAATAGGAATAGAATCCGGTGCATTTTATGTTAGTTTTAATGAGGCATTTT
>JALSSR010000119.1 GCA_026984135.1 Bacteroidales bacterium | reverse complement strand
ATGAATACAGGTGTCTTCGGTTTTTGTATCTCATGCTGAACCTCAACAGCATACTTTGTTCCGTTAACTTCAATATGCGCTACATTATCCTCAAAATCAATTATATCAACATCGTAATTGTGTCCGCGAATTGTGAATTTATAGTTTTTCATTTTTGTAATGTTTACTTATTTTAATTTTTAACACAATAAAAAAATAACATACTAACCTGCGGTAAGCCAAAAGACGAAAGCAGGCTATATGCCTATCCTCTGAATTTAAAATAGTCATTAACACTGTATATCCTTGAGTTCCAAGGAGAATAATCCCTGTTTCTTTCCTTAAAAGTCAATACATTACTTTCCTCATCGTGAATTTCATCAAAATAGAGATGCAGAGCCATTGCAATAGCCGCACTCACCTCCCCCTGAATATAAAGCTCATCATTTTCGGCAGCTTTATATTTTCCTTGTCTGCGCAATTTTTGTCTGATAAAAAAGTCTATAATTTTCGGTATAAGACTATAAATGTAAAACATCACTACAAGGGCAATAAAAACCGTTATATATCCGACAATCGCAAGGGTAACACCGAATTCATCTATTGCCGACGTATCAAAAGTTAAATTTGCAAGTATCATAATTACAGTATTTTACAGAGGAATATTAGAGTGTTTCTTTGGCGGATTTTTATCTTTTTTGGTTGATAAAGTCTTTAACGCCCTGATGATCCTGAACCTTGTGTTTCTCGGTTCGATAACATCATCAATATAACCATAGCGTGCAGCCTTGTATGGATTTGCAAATTCCTTACGATACTCATCCTCTTTTTCTGCAATATATTCGGCCTTCTTTTCCGGGTCATCAATATTTGCTATGTTTTTGCCTTCCAAAACTTCAATTGCGCCTTTGGGTCCCATAACTGCAATTTCACCCGTAGGCCATGCATAATTGATATCGCCGCGCAGTTGTTTTGAACCCATTACATCATGAGCACCACCGTAAGATTTACGCAAGGTAATTGTGATTTTCGGAACCGTAGCTTCGCCATAGGCAAACATCAGTTTTGCTCCGTGTATGATTATTCCGCCCTGCTCCTGCGAACTGCCGGGAAGAAATCCCGGAACATCAACAAGAGTGACAATCGGCAGATTGAAAGCATCACAAAATCTGACGAACCTTGCAGCCTTTCTCGAAGAATTAATGTCGAGAACTCCTGCAAGAAAATTCGGTTGATTTGCCACAATGCCGACAGGCATACCGTCGAAACGGGCAAAGCCCACAACAATATTTTTTGCAAAATGCCTGTGAAACTCAAGAAACTCACCACAATCAACGATTGAATAGATGATATCCTTAACATCGTAAGGCTGATGTGACTCTTCCGGAATAATTTCATTCAACGAATCTTCAAGCCTGTCAATCGGGTCGTCGCAACATATCACGGGCGGGTCTTCCAGATTGTTCTGCGGCAAGTATTGCAGCACCTTCCTGATAAGTAGGAAGCCCTCCTCTTCATCGTCAGCCCTGAAATGTGCTACACCCGATTTTTCGGCATGTACGGTTGCACCTCCGAGTCCTTCGGTTGTAATATCTTCGCCGGTAACGGTTTTTGTAACCTTTGGACCGGTAACGAACATATAGCTTGTTTGATCGCTCATTATTACAACATCGGTAAGGGCAGGAGAGTAAACCGCACCACCGGCACAAGGTCCGAAAACAGCTGAAATCTGTGGTATCACTCCCGAAGCCATTATATTTCTCCGAAAAATCTCGGCATATCCCGCCAAACTTTTCACACCTTCCTGTATCCTTGCCCCGCCGCTATCATTTATACCGATAACGGGTGCTCCCACTTTCATTGCCTGATCCATAACCTTGCATACTTTTTGTGCAAAAGTTTCGGACAAAGAACCTCCGAAAACCGTAAAATCCTGCGAAAAGATATAAACCACACGCCCGTCAATGGTTCCGTGACCCGTGATAACACCGTCGGAAAGATAATGTTGTTTCTCAAGTCCGAATTCGTGGCTGCGATGTGTTACAAACATATCGAACTCCTCAAAACTGCCCTCGTCCAATATCATCTCAATGCGTTCGCGTGCAGTGTATTTTCCCTTTTTATGTTGCGATTCGATTCGTTTTTCACCTCCACCAAGACGTGCTTTTTCGCGCAACTCAACAAGTTGACGTATTTTATCCGAATTGCTCATACCCCTTTGATTTTAGTCTTTACCGCAAAACTCCATTAAAACACCGTTTGTTGATTTCGGATGAAGGAAGCCTATGTTCAAACCCTCGGCACCTTTCCGCGGTGTTTTGTCTATCAACCTGACGTTTTTACTTTCGGCTTCGGTCAATGCTTTTGAAACATTCTCCATTGCAAATGCAATATGATGGAGTCCTTCACCTTTCTTTTCGATAAATTTTCCCACAGGCCCCTCCGGATCGGTTGATTCGAGAAGCTCTATTTTTGTTTGTCCGACCATAAAGAAAGCTGTCCTCACTTTTTGGTCTTTTATCTCTTCAACGGCATAACATTTCAATCCGAGAACATTTTCATAAAAGAGGATGCTCTCGTTAAGGCTCTTTACTGCTATTCCAATATGCTCAATATGAGTAGGTTTCATAATATATTTTTTATTGTTAATTAATTCACAAAAGTAGAGCTATTTTTGATACTGCAAAAACAAAAGGGATTTTTTTTAAATAAAATGATATTTTAGAATGAATTTAAAGAACGGATGACAATTTTGTCGGGGAAAAATTTTAAAACCATTTCCGGACTTTCTTTCAAAATATGATAACAAACCGGAAAAGGAAGTCCATAGCGTAATGCTAAAAGATTTGAAATCTGTAAATAAATAGAATTTGTTATTTTTCTTATAATTTTTCCACTATAATGGAAATATTAAAGGTAATTTTTCCATTATAATGGAAATTTTTATACTTTTGTAAAAAGTATAATGCAAATCACAAATTAAAATATCAAAATTACAAAAGGATGAAAATATATAATCGGATATTACAAAACTCCATAAAACCATTATTATACAAAGGAAAAGCAATAGTTGTGACAGGTGCAAGGCAGGTAGGAAAAACAACAATGTTGCAAAATATGATCGGAACTAATATTCCGGTTCTCTGGTTAAATGCAGACGAGAACAGGGTGAGAGAACGATTGATTAATCCATCGGCCGGAAAGATTGAAAACCTCATAGGTAATAATAAACTTGTGGTTATTGATGAAATTCAGAGAATTCGGGATGCG
>JALSSR010000118.1 GCA_026984135.1 Bacteroidales bacterium | reverse complement strand
CGGGCTATTGCCGACTGCTGACTGCTGACTGTCGACTGTTGACTGCCGACAAAACATCACGCAGCGACGCAACGACGCAGCGAAAAGGGAAGTTGATTTCCGAAATGGAAGTTTCTAACGGGCTATTGCCGACTGCCGACTGCTGACTGCCGATTGTTGACTGCCGACTGAAAACATCACGCAACGACGCAACGACGCAGCGAAAAGGGAAGTTGATTTCCGAAATGGAAGTTTTTAACGGGCTATCGCCGATACCGACCTTCTGTCGAGTATGCTCGAAGCACAGCTTCGGCACTGCCGATTATCAATCATCGTTGTCTTTCACAATAAGTTTCACCTGCTCAATACGGCTTTCACTTGCTTGTGTGATGATAAATCTGAAATTTTCAAACGTAATTTCATCATTTACCTGAGGGATACTTTCGTGCAAATCAATAATCAAACCACCCAACGTTTCATAATTATCAGATTCGGGAAGTTCAAGTTCATATTTTTCATTAAGATAATCAATTTCAAGACGTGCAGAAAAAAGATACTCATTTTCGCCTATTATTTTCTCAATTAATCCTTCATTGTCATATTCATCTTCAATTTCACCGAAAATCTCTTCAATAATATCTTCAAGAGTTACAACACCCGATGTGCCGCCAAATTCATCCACAACGACAGCAATACTTTTATGCTCTTTGATAAACATTGTGAGTACACTGTTGGCAAGCATTGTTTCCGGAACAATTGGTATTTCATGTATTATCTCCTTAACCGATTCAGGTTTTTTAAACATATCGGAAGAATGTACAAATCCGATGATATTATCAATGCTATCACTGTAGATAAGTATCTTTGAATGTCCCGAATCAATAAAGCTTTTTTTTATTTCTTCAATTTCGGTATTTTCGTCCAGAGCTGTTATTTCGGTACGGGGGATCATACATTCGCGCAATTTGATATTTTTGAATTCAATTGCATTTTGAAGCATCTGTATTTCCTGACTGACATCGTTTTCCTCTTTACTTATTTTGGAGATTTCATTCAGATAATTATCAAAATCAACAGGGCTGAATGCATCACCGCCTGTCGAAAAGTTAAGTCTGAATATTTTTTTCAAAATAAACTCGGCAAAAGTTACAAGTAAAAAAATGAAAGGATACAATAGCCAGTAAAACAGTTTAATGGGGATAGCAAATCGTCCGAGGACTGCATTGGGATTGATCCTGAAAAGTGCCTTGGGAATAAACTCGGCTGCAATCAGGATTAAAATTGTTGAAAGAATAGTTTGAATAATAAGAATAAGAAACTCGCTTGAATACTGTGGCGTAAGAATATTTTCAATCACGGGTTCAAGAATGTTTGCCATTGCAATACCGTAAATAACAAGGGAAATGTTGTTGCCAAGCAGCAAAGTTCCAAGGATTCCCGATGGATTATTTACAAAGGAGGAGAGTATTTTTGCCGAGAAGAGACCTTTGTTTTTATCAAGTTCGATCTGTAGTTTGTTTGAGCTGATAAAAGCAATTTCAAGCCCCGAAAAAAGAGCTGAGAAAACCAATGTTATCAATACAATTATCCAGTTATCCATCTATTTTTTGTCTGGGTTAAGTTTTATCTCTCCGGTAACATTACTGATAGTATAATCATTGAAATTCTGATCAGAAATCAGGCTGTCGCCATAAAGTACATTGTCGGGGGTTGTAATCTTAACAAAAACATCGGAAAAAATAATTTTTTTACGTTGATCCCATACAAGGTGCTCGGTATTCAATTGTTCGTGTTTTTTTGTGTTGATGACAACCACATCATTCCTTGCTTCCAGTTTTTTCTTTTTTTCGTAATTGATGCCATATTTAGCTGTTATTTGTGATTTTACCTGATTAGCCGAATCATACATTATAATTTTAAATCCTTCCGGAAACTCAATAGTATTTTCTTTTCCTTCGAATCTTTTCATAAGCGGACTTTCGAGGTAGGCCTGAACTTTTCCGGAGTCGCTGAAATAAAGTGTAATATCATAAGCCGTTTCCAACGGCAATGAGTCAACCGATGAAAGCGATGTTACCTCATTAATATCATTTTTACATGAAAAAAGCATTACAATGAAAGAAGTCATAATAATGCTTTTAACAATATTTGAAAAAATACCGGAAAGTTTATTCCTGTTCACTTAGCTTGATAATTTAAACTTAATCTGATGTTCTGACTGTTGTCGTTTCGTTAATCCAGCATTCAACTTTGTATTTATCGCCTTTTTTCAGGTCGTAAAAGAATATTGTTTCCGTTGCAGGGAAATATTGGCTATAAGTATTTATCAATTTATTAGCGTCATCGGCAACGGAAGGATCAACGTTTTTAGCCTTAATAAACTTGTCAACGGCAGCCCAATATGCAACTTTGGTTGTCAGGTCATTATTTCCGCAACTTTTTGCCGAAAGGGCATACATGTTTCCGATTAGGATATATGCTTTTCCGTCGTTAGGTCTGTATTTCAATACGTTGTAACAGTTTGAACGTGCCTGCGGATATTTTTTCTGTTGAAAATTAACAACTGCCATCAAATAAAAGAGGTCGGCTTTTTTGTTGGGGTCTTCCTGCAATTCGGTAGCTTGCTTAAAGTATTCCAAAGCTTTGCCCCAGTTCTCTTTTTTAACATACATTTTTCCCATTAATTCAGCCGATTTGGCAGAAGGTTCCAATTGATGCAAGTGCTCGGTAGCATGTAGGAAGAGGTCGCTATCGGTACAATCTTTTTTCTCAAGAATTTTTGTGATCTTTTTCAGCAATTCAATATCATTTGGTGTTGCCTCAAATTTGGGCGTATAAATATCTATCAAATCCTCGCAGGTAGTATAGGGCTCAACCGATAATTCAATATTTCCTTTAACAACTTCCCAGTTTGCGGCTTTTTTCGGATCATTCTTTATGTTATATTCAATTATATCACTTGCAGTATCATAAATGTCAAGGAGAACCGATTTGTCAAGTTTTCCTGCCTTAACCATTTTTTCGGCTGACCTGAAGTAATAAATCAGGACAGGGCCCCGTGTTTTATTTCCTGTAAGACCAATAGCCTTTTTAAGGATTTCGTATGCTTTTTCATAGTCGGTCGGCCTGTACTTATAGAGGTCAACGCCTTTTTTGCCAAGTACATAACCTTCCTGTCCGAAATATTTGATTCTTTGGTCGAAAACCATCATCAAAGTATCAATATATTTATCCTTTTTCTCCTTGTCGGTTTCAGTCTTGATTAATTGCTTAATCAGTTTTTCACCATGGATGTAGATATTTTTATAACTTCTCGGGCAGTTCTTGAAAACCCAGGACCAGGGTACTATAACATCTTTCCACGCCTCATTTTTATAATTGCTCTGTTTCCATTGCTTATAAAATTCGTAGTAAAGAGAATTATTTGTAATACAGGTCACACTATCTTTCCCAAATTGCGGTTCATCCTGTGCAATAGTACTTTCCGAGACAAACAGTCCGGCAAACAACCCCAGCAATAATAATAACAGATTCTTTTTCATAATGTTATAATTAATTTTTAATACAAAAATATAGTTTTAATAAATAGCAAAATTAATAAAATTATTTATATCTTCTTTTTACAAACCATCTTTCCTGAATTGACATGCTAAAATGAATATTTACATAATTCTCTTTAATCAGGTCTCTGTAAACTGTCCCCCTTGAGCCTATCTCAAAACCAAGGTTTATCATTGAATGATTTCCTCTAAGTTGGGAGCCTTTTAACGGGAAACCAAACCCAAAAGTTATGCCAAAATCTTTCAGGTGCTCACCTCTCAGTTGCAGGTAACTTTGCGTGAAATGACCGCCAAATCTGATTCTCACTGTTTGGAAGTAGGAATAAGCACTGTTAGCATCGGGTATATATTCTCCTCCCAATGAGAAAGTAGAACTGTTTTGAAGGGAATCGGGTTGTCCGAATTTTCTGAATTCCGACCAATTTGACATCTTGTATTCCATCCCAAACATCCAGTGGCCGGCTTTTTCAATTGAAAATCCGAAACCATATCCCATTGGCATTTCCACATAACCCCTTTCAATGGGAATATAGGTAATTGTATCTTTGAAATTATATATTCCATTCGATTCTCCGGCATACGACCTTGCAATATAGTGACCTTCGGAAGCAAGGTTGGTTTTAGGGTTAAATGTGGCTCCAACCACCAAATCCAGATTGTTTTTCATCCTTGCGTGATACTGAACACCCATATCAAGATATATATCTCCCGATGTAAATGAATTGTCAATTCTTGTGCTTGTCAGATTAAGTGAGTCGGGAAAAGAAATAGTTTGCCCCTTATCTATTTTACCCCAAAGGTATGATACATTAACACCGAGAGACAGATTGCGTAACGGCTGGAAAGAACTTCCGACATTAAATCTGTTAAATCCACCCGAACCGAAGTACTGGTATTTGATATTGCCGACATCGGTTTTGTAGTTATAGCTTGAAGCGTCGTAACCCACGGAGCTGTATGGAAGAAGTGCCAGCGTAGCCCGCCACCATTTTGTTACCGGGAATCCCATTAAAAGGTGACTTACCGTACCTGTAACCAGATTGGCATCCGTTTTATCGGTTTTGTAGTTAACAAACATACCAACTACCCCCGCTTCAAACACAAATGATGTACTGTCGAAAGCCGAATAAGATGCGGGATTAGCAATATTTATTGTGAAGTGGTCTCTTGAACCGATTCCTATTTTGCCCATTGAAGTTAATCTGACATTGTTCGTGTTGGATAAATAACCTATTCCAAAACTACTATATGGCGAACTAATACCCGGTTGCGAAAATGCTTCTCCTGTGAATAAAAGCGCAAAAGCTGTAAATAACAACCCGAAAGTAAATACAAATTGGCTCTTCAAAACCGAATCCGGCTTATTGTTAAAGTATGTTTTTTCTGCCAGCATGTTACTGTAAATCAATGTATAGTCATACTCTTGTTAATACTATATTCTAAAATCTCGTTTAATCCGTTTAAGACTAAATTCGGGATTGCAAAGATGTCATTTTTTAATCGTTTATCAAAAAAAATAGTGTCTCCTCCTGTAAAAATTATTTTTAATCGCCCGAATCTGTCCTCATATCGTTTTATAATTCCCTCAATTTCAGCAAGAACTCCGTTCAGAACACCCGATTTGATGCTTCCTTCGGTAGATTTTCCGATCAGGTCGAACTCATCATCACGATTCACTAACGGAAGATTTCCCGTAAAAGTATTCAATGCTTTGAACCTGATATCAATTCCTGGTGAAATTCCGCCACCCAAATAATTTTTTTCCTTGTCAATAAAATCATAGGTTATACAAGTTCCCGCATCAATAACCAGAATATTTTCTTCCGGAAATATCGAACTTGCACCACAAACCGCTGCAACCCTGTCTTTCCCCAAAGTTTCCGGAGTATTATATCTGATGATTACAGGCAGAGGAGTTTTTGACGATAACTTTACAAAAAAATATTTTTCGTTTAGAAAGCTATCTATTTTATGATCATATTCCTTAACAGAGGATATGACCGAGGAGATGATTTTATTGTTTTTTGTTTCGGATTCGCCGATAAAAAGAGTTAGTTCCTCTATAGTGAACTCTTTGAATGAACGTAATTTGACGAGATCATTATCCTGAAAAAGAGCGACTTTTGTCAGTGTATTCCCTATGTCAATTGCCAGTTTCATCAAATGCTGTTATCACCAATTTTTGTGTTTTGCAAAAGTAATATAATATTTTGTTTATACCACTCTAATAATCAATTGATTGATTAAAATATAAATTTTTTAAAAAAAATGCAGGTTATTTAAAAATGTTATTTATTTTTGCAGCCCTGAAAATTCAACAGGATAGAATGATTTTTGAAATAATGATGGTACCATAGCTCAGATGGTAGAGCACAGGACTGAAAATCCTGGTGTCCCTGGTTCGATTCCAGGTGGTACCACACCGTAAAAAGCTCATAGACAATACGTTTATGAGCTTTTTTTATTTTCCTGAAAAATATTTTGTTTTTTTTTATTAAGACAAACCAGAATTTCTTAAATTTGGAAAGTTTTAAAAAAGAATATTTTATTCTGTCACAAAAAGGTATTCATTAAAATTTGAGACAATGAAAAATGTTTTAATAATTATTGTTATTGCTGTTTTTGCAGTAAGTTGCTGTAATGAAGCAAAGGAAAAAGAGGAAGCAACCGTCAATATTGCAAAGGAAAAAGAGCGTGTTGCCCTGGTTCTTGAAAATTATGTGCTTGCAAGCGAAAGACAGGATATGGAGCTTGTTAAGGATATTTGGGCCCCCGAACCTGATATCGTTGTATTCGGTACGAGCAGCGATGAGAAATTAGTAGGTTGGGATGCTATCCGTGAGGCATTCAAGAGACAATTCAATGCTTCCCAGGAGACATATATTGCTGTTTCCGATCAGAAAATCAATGTTAACGACACAGGGAACACTGCTTGGTTTTCCGAAATAATAAATTATAATTATGTCTATCACGGTGAGGCCAAGAAGTATGAAGGACTTAGGTTTACCGGAGTGCTGGAGAAAAGAGACGGTGACTGGAAAATAGTCCAAAGCCATATGTCTCTTCCCGAATCGGGAGATTAGTATTTTATCTTTATGCCGGTCTTTACATTATTTTCATAGACATCTTTAAACTTAAACACTTGTGTGGCGGATTTTCCTTGCTCTGTCAGAATGACTGTTTCTCCTTTCGCCGATTTAATACTTTTCGGCAGATTATAGATGCTTTTTATTTCTATCATATCCATAAACTCCTCAGGCAGAATGATATCCTGTTGTTTTAGACTCTTTTTCAAATAAGGTGCTATGTTAAACTTTTTCAGTTTATGTTTGCTTATCTTCAAATATGACGGTGCAAAAAAACTTTTCTTACTTCCGGCGATTTCATAGAGTGCCAGATTTAGTTCCTTTGTGCTGCTGAAATCAAAACTCAGAGATGCATCGGTTATGTTATCCCCGATAATAAATTTAACATTTTTAATATGCTTATTATTCTTATATTTCATTGCAAACTTCTCAAACCGTTCGGTCAGTTGTTCCTTTAAAATGTTTTGATCAAACATTCCTGACAGACTTGAAAACAAACTTGTAAACTGATCGGATTTAATACGGTAAGTAATTGATCCCGACAAGTCGGGCTTAACATTTATCTCTTCAACAATTTCAATGCAGCTTGTCATAAAAAGCATGACAAAGAATACAATTGGGACAATTTTTCTCATAAATAGATTTTTAAAATGTAAATCAAATCATAATTATTAATGTAAATATCTGACAAAAACCATAATTGCTCTGTATATGAGGCTGTTAACCCGGTTGAAAACTTGTGAAAATATTTTGAACCTGAAGTGGTATGGATTTTGTTTCTTTGTACCGAATAAACTTCGAAATAGTTTGGATAAAATTAGCAACCATGAGTAAAATAGAAAATATCGCAAATAAAAATGCAGAAATCTTTATCAAAAAGCATTTCGCAAAATTAAACCACAAGGATCGAATGGTCCGGGTTATGAAGTCAAGTGTTAAAGATACTATAAAACAGGCTTTGATAGCTTACGAGCTTGAGCGAATAAAGGGATAATTTTGATAAAAATTTACAAAAAGCTTGCCCAAAGGCAAGCTTTTTTATTATTCGGCCAAAATCAAAACTTTATTTTTTAACACTTCGATCACACCACCCTTTATCTCAAAGAACTGCGGGTTCTTATTATTATCGAGTACTTTTACCTTACCTTCTTTCAGCACAGATATCAACGGAGCATGATTATTCATTATCTCGAATGATCCGTCCTTTCCGGGTAGCTGAACAAGATATGCTTCACCGGTAAAAATTGTTTTATCAGGGTTTATGATCTCAACGTTCATTTTAATGCCTTAATGATTCATTACTATTTATTTTTCAGCAGCAAGTATTTTCTTACCCTTTTCAATTGCCTCATCAATTGTTCCCACGAGGTTAAAAGCAGCTTCGGGATATTCATCAACTTCTCCGTCCATAATCATATTGAAACCTTTGATGGTATCTTCAATATTTACGATAGTACCTTTAAGTCCCGTAAACTGTTCGGCAACGTGGAACGGTTGAGAGAGGAAACGCTGAACTCTACGTGCTCTGTTCACAGCGAGCTTATCTTCCTCTGATAATTCGTCCATACCAAGAATAGCAATAATATCCTGTAACTCTTTGTAGCGTTGTAACAGCTCTTTAATTCTTTGTGCCGTATTGTAATGCTCATCACCCACAACGTCCGGAGTAAGAATTCTTGATGTTGAATCCAACGGGTCAACAGCGGGATAAATACCCAATTCGGCGATCTTACGACTTAATACCGTAGTGGCATCAAGGTGCGAAAAAGTTGTTGCCGGCGCCGGGTCGGTAAGGTCGTCAGCGGGGACATAAACAGCTTGTACGGAAGTAATAGATCCTCTTTTTGTCGAAGTAATACGCTCCTGCATAACACCCATCTCGGTTGCAAGTGTCGGTTGATAACCAACAGCCGAAGGCATACGTCCCAACAGAGCCGAAACCTCCGAGCCGGCCTGTGTGAAACGGAAAATATTATCCATAAAGAAGAGGATGTCGCGTCCGCCCGATTTTTCATCACCATCACGGAAGTATTCGGCAAGTGTAAGCCCTGTAAGAGCAACCCTTGCACGTGCTCCCGGAGGTTCGTTCATTTGACCGAACGACAGTGTTGCCTGCGACTGCATCAGTTCTTTGCGGTCAACTTTAGACAAGTCCCATCCGCCGGCTTCCATACTTTCCTTAAAAGCGTCACCATATCTGATAACACCCGATTCAATCATCTCACGAAGCAGGTCGTTACCTTCTCTTGTCCTTTCACCTACACCGGCAAAAACGGACATTCCGGAATAGCTTTTTGCAATATTGTTGATAAGCTCCATAATGATAACGGTTTTACCAACACCTGCACCACCAAAGAGACCTATTTTTCCACCTTTTGAATAAGGCTCAATGAGGTCAATAACTTTAATTCCGGTATAGAGAATTTCTTTGGATGTTGATAATTCGTCATATTTCGGAGGATCACGGTGAATAACATAAGATTTACCGGTGTCAACTTTTCCCAAACCGTCAATGGTGTCGCCAACTACATTAAACAGTCTGCCTTTAATTTCTTCACCTACAGGTATTGCAATAGGTTGGCCGGTTGCGATAACCTCCATACCCCTGCTTAATCCGTCGGTGGAATCCATTGCTATGGTTCGTACCGTATTTTCACCGATATCCTGTTGAGTTTCCAATACCAGTTTTGTTCCGTCTTCCCTGGTAATTTCAAGAGCATCTAAAAGATTGGGAAGGTCTTCCTCCCTTTCAAACGTAACGTCTATAACAGCTCCAATTATCTGAGATATAGCTCCTTTACTTTTGGTTTCCATATTAATTTCTTAAATTTGTGTGCAAAGATATAATATTTTTTTATTTTTTAAAGAATTTCCTTTGAAACAAGATCAGGGAAATAACTCCGACTGTGATTGCCGAATCTGCAATATTAAAAACAGGCCTGAAAAAGATGAACTGCGACCCTCCCCAAACGGGAATCCAAGAAGGAAATATACCTTTTATTAACGGAAAATATAGCATATCAACAACCTTGCCGTGTAAAAACGAACCATATCCTCCATCGGTAGGGAAAAGTGTTGCAACTTCATGAAACTTACTTTCCGTGAAGATTAATCCGTAAAATGCACTGTCAATAATATTTCCCAAAGCTCCGGCAAAGATGAGTGAGATGCAGATTACCAGTCCTGTTTTTGCTCCCTGCTTTATTAAACGGATAAGATACCACCCGATAGCTGCAACAGCAATGATTCTGAAAATACTGAGAATAAGTTTCCCGAAAGACCCGCCAAACCTCATTCCAAAGGCCATTCCTTCATTTTCGGTAAAGTGCAGGATAAACCAGTTTCCCATTACGGGAATCTCTTCTCCGAGGGTCATATGAGTTTTGATCCAGATTTTTAAAACCTGATCAACAATCAGAACCAAAAGAATAATAAAAGCTGCTTTTTTCAAAATAGAAACTTCAAAACAGAAATGAAAACAAACTATTTTTTTCTTGGTTGATTTAACTTTGCATCAATACTCAAAGTAGCATGAGGTACACTCTTCAACCTTTCTTTTGAAATGAGCTTACCCGTTACCCTGCAAATGCCGTAGGTTTTATTTTCAATCCGGATAAGTGCATTTTCCAGAGAGTTTATAAACTTCTGCTGTCTTGCGGCAAGCCTGCTGTTTTCTTCTTTCGATAATACCTGATATCCTTCTTCCAAAACTTTAAATGTAGGGGATGTATCAAAGGTGTCGTGCTCATTGGCATGTGTATAAGCATCGGTGAGCATTTTAAAGTCTTCCTTGGCCTTTACTAACTTTTCCATAATAATCTGGCGAAATTCTTCCAGTTCCTCATCCGAATAGCGTGTCTTGTTAGTTTCTACATTAATCTCTTCGTTTGCCATATCCTTAATTTTTTAATTATCAAGTTGTTTTATACGATAAATCAACTCAAATGTTTTGTAACAATAATATGTGTTTTTAGTTCATCAGATAACTCAATTACCTGTTTTTCGCTCTCATTTATGCTCTCAACCAATTCCAGAGACTCGGCCAGAGTTTCCGAGCAAATATATGAATAATTTCTATTCAGTGCAGAAATTAATCCATTGTTTTTTTCAATTTTTACATTTATTTTATCAGTGACCTCAAACTGCTTATCTTTCCTGATATTCTGAATCCTGTTTACAAGCTCACGGGCAATACCTTCCTCCTTTAATTCCTCTGTGATTGTAATATCCAATGCTACCGTTAAAGTTCCCATAGTACTTATTAGCCAGCCCGGTATATCTTGTGTAAGTATTTCAACATCAGTTAAATCAATAACTATTTCC
The DNA here is from genome assembly GCA_026984135.1 of Bacteroidales bacterium. Classification (GTDB taxonomy): domain Bacteria; phylum Bacteroidota; class Bacteroidia; order Bacteroidales; family JAADJA01; genus JAADJA01. The sequence goes on along the minus strand of JALSSR010000118.1, from coordinate 3,979 downwards.
TGTCCGTCAATGTTAAGAACGTAATTGCCTTCACTTTCAAACTGTTTTATCTGTTCATCATCAAGCCGGACAAGTTCGGAAGAAATCATCTTCATCAATTTACCGTATTTCGGGCCAAGTGTCTTGAAGTTAGGCTTGACCTTCTTTACCAAAATACTGTCATCCGTCATATATTCAAGCTCCTTGACATTCACTTCCGACAAAATAAGCTTTTTCATTGATTCAAGCTGTTGTCTGAATTTATCATCTTTAACCGGAACCATGATTTTTGCAAGGGGCTGCCTGACTCTGATGTTTGTTTTCTTTCGTAACGAAAGAACCATCGAAGTTATTTTCTGAGCCAGTTCCATTCTCTCCTCAAGGTCGGTATCAATAAATGATTCCTCGAAAACCGGGAAATCCGTCAAATGAACCGAATCATTCTTAAACTTGCCTGTAACACTGTTAAGATCAATAAATAGTCTTTCGGAAAAGAAAGGTGCTATTGGCGATGACAATTGTGCAACCGTTTCAAGGCATTTGTAAAGTGTTTGATACGCTGATATTTTATCCTCCGTATAATCTCCTTTCCAGAATCTTCTTCGGCTGAGGCGAACATACCAGTTGCTAAGATGCATATCCAGAAAATCGGCGATTGCCCTTCCTGCCTTTGTCGGTTCATAATCATTATAGAACATATCCACTTTCTTAATCAGCGAATTCAGTTCCGAAATTATCCACCTGTCAAGTTCGGGACGTTTTTCAACGGGAATCTCCTCCTGGGAATAGTCAAATCCGTCAATATTTGCATACAGTGCAAAAAAGGCATAAGTATTATATAATGTACCGAAAAACTTTCTTCTTACTTCGTCAATTCCTTTACTATCGAATTTCAGGTTGTCCCAGGGCTGAGCATTGGTTATCATATACCAGCGTGTTGCATCAGGGCCGTATTTTTGAATTGTCTCGAACGGGTCAACAGCATTTCCCAGCCGTTTCGACATTTTATTTCCTTTGGAGTCAAGGACAAGACCATTTGATACACAAGCTTTATATGCAACCGAGTCGAAAACCATGGTTGCGATGGCGTGAAGTGTGAAAAACCAGCCTCTTGTCTGGTCAACACCTTCGGCAATAAAATCGGCAGGGAAAAAATCCTTCAGGTTTTCACTATTCTCAAAAGGATAGTGAAACTGGGCGTAAGGCATTGAACCGGAGTCGAACCAGACATCAATGAGTGCAGGTTCACGATACATTTTCTTTCCCGAGGGTGAGACAAGTATGATATCGTCAACATAAGGTTTGTGAAAGTCGAATGTTTGGTAGTTTTCTTTTGTGTTATCACCAGGGACAAAGTCTGCAAGGGGATTTGTTTTCATAAAACCGGCTTCAACCGATTTTTCAATTTCGGCTTTAAGCTCTTCAGCCGATCCTATACACATCTGTTCCTCCGCATCTTCAGTCATCCAAACAGGTAACGGCACTCCCCAGAATCTTGATCTTGACAGGTTCCAGTCAACCAGATTCTCAAGCCAGTTCCCAAATCTCCCGCTACCGGTTGATTTGGGTTTCCAGTTGATGGATTTGTTCAGATCGATCATCCTTTCTTTATAGGCTGTTGTTTTTATGAACCACGAATCCAGCGGATAATACAAAATCGGCTTGTCCGTCCTCCAGCAGTGAGGGTAGGAGTGAACATATTTTTCAGTCCTGAAAGCCTTGTTTTCTTTTTTTAGTTTGACAATGATGTCAATATCAACGGAATCATTTTTTTTGGGGTCAAAATCAGGATCATACTCAGGCTTTACATATCTGCCTGCAAATTCACCCATTTCATCAATGAACTTACCCTGTTTGTTAACCATTGTCAGGGAACCGATACCGTTTTCCTTACCCACTTTGTAGTCATCCGCACCAAAACTCGGGGCAATATGAACTATTCCGGTTCCTTCGTCGGTTGTTACAAAATCACCGGCAACAACTCTGAATGCATCACCGTCTTCGGGCTGTGCATAAGGAAGAAGTTGCTCATATCTAATTTCGACCAAATCTTTACCCTTATATTCTTCAACAATCTCATAAGGGATTTTTTTCTGACCTGGTTCATATTCCTCAAGTTTCAGGTCTGCATTTGCTTCCGGGAAGTATTTTTCTTTCAAATCCTTTCCTATAATAACAGTTACCGGCTTATGAGTATAAGGATTAAATGTTTTTACTTTTAAATAATCAATTTTGGCTCCAACGGCAAGAGCCGTATTTGACGGCAAAGTCCAGGGTGTAGTTGTCCATGCAAGGAAAAAGATGTCACCGTTTGTATCATCAAAAAGAAATTCCGACTTTTCATTCTTAACGACCCTGAACTGTGCTACAACGGTATTATCCTTAACGTCTTTATAGCATCCCGGGAGGTTAAGTTCATGGGAACTAAGGCCGGTTCCGGCAGCCGGAGAATAGGGTTGAATTGTATGTCCTTTGTATATCAGTCCTTTGTCGTAAAGCTTTTTAAGTAGCCACCATACGGTTTCAATATACTTGTTGTCAAAAGTTATATAGGGATTGTCAAGGTCAACCCAATAACCCATTTTTATCGTGAGTTCATCCCACAGATCTTTATATTTCATCACCTCCTTGCGGCAGGCTTTATTATAATCTTCAATGGAAATCTTCTTTCCAATGTCCTCTTTTGTAATTCCAAGAGATTTTTCAACACCGATTTCAACAGGAAGTCCATGTGTGTCCCATCCTGCTTTTCTCTCAACGAGATAGCCCTTCATCGTCTTGTACCTGCAGAAAATATCTTTGATTGCACGTGCCATAACGTGGTGGATGCCAGGCGTTCCGTTTGCCGAGGGTGGTCCTTCATAGAAAACGAATGGTTCTTGTCCCTTTCTGATCTCAACACTTTTACCGAAAGTGTTATGCTGCTTCCAGTATTCGTTGATATCATTCCCTATCTGTGTCAGGTCAAGTTTCTTGTATTCAGGATATTTCTGTTTCATTTGTTATATAAATGTTTTTGCTCTGTCAAAAACCGTGTTAAACATTCTGTTTCTGAAAATTGTGCAAAAGTATAAAAAATAGTATTTCAGCCTGTAATATTCATAAATTCAATTCATGAAATTTTTTTTGTTGCTTTTTTAATTGTAATAATTACTGTGGGGTTCACTTTTCGATTTCGCTCAGAGTGACACCACCATAGTGATTTTTCTCAGGGTAACTCCGTTAAAGAGTATTGACCGAGTTAAGATTTATTATTTTCAAAGAAGATCCAAAATTACAGTGTGGAAAATCCGGATGAAAACAAAAAAGGCCGCCCGAAAGGGCAGCCTTTTTTCGGGTAAGAATTAATTATTACTATTGAATAATAACTCTTTTAGAGATTGTACCTTCGTTAGTTTCAATCTGGAAGAAATAGATTCCCGACTGATACTGTGAAGTATTAAGTTGATACATCATACCGTTAACATCCTCGTTTACGATAACCTGACCTGCATAGTTGTAAACCTTCACAGAGTTGATCTGTACGTCGGATTTAACATTTACTACATCGGTAGCAGGATTAGGATAAACGTTGATTGCACCGGCAAGATATTCATCAACACCTGTCAAAACATCAACTGTAATTGAGTTTGAAGGCTCTGATTCCATACCATTATCATAAACTGCTGTTACATAGTATGTATATTGTCCTGGTCCGGGATAATCAGAATCAGAATAATTTGTTTCAGTTGTTGTGCCGATAACGGCATCATCACGATATACATTGTATGATGCAACGTCTTTGCTTTGTGAAGGAGTGAATTTGGTATTTACTCCTGCTAAACCCGAAACAACTTCAACATTTCCTTGCGGATAAGAAACAGCCGGTTTAGCCAATGGAGTAGCAACCGATTTGCCGTCGGCACTCATTGACACATAACCTGCAAGATTCCAGTTGTAATCCAGTCCGTATTCCGCTGACATTGAAACCCAGGCTGAAGCGTCAAAGGAGAGCATATCA
>JALSSR010000117.1 GCA_026984135.1 Bacteroidales bacterium | reverse complement strand
AAGTTCGAAAAGCCTTGCTACCTGTTGCTTGACGGTGACAAAAATTTACAAATAAAGGATGCCGCGGAGTTGTGGGGATTGGACACTGAAGAGACACATAAAAAATTGCTTGAGCTGGAGGGCCGCAAAGCGAAAACCCTTGAAATAGGGCCTGCCGGCGAAAACTTGGTTCTCATTTCCGCAATTATGAATGATGCTGCAAGAGCCTTTGGCAGGGGAGGGGTAGGAGCCGTTTTCGGGTCTAAAAACCTGAAAGCAGTTGTTGTTAAAAACGGTAAACACAAAACTGTTGTCCATAATCCTGATTTGCTGAAATCCTATGCCAAGCAAGCCAATGATAAAATAAAAGCCCTTCCGGTAACGCGCGCTGCTTTTCCTTTGTTCGGTACGGCAGGCGTCTTGCACGTCACCAATAGTCTCGGAATGCTGCCCGTCAGGAATTTTAAATACGGCCAGCATGAGCAGGCACCGAAACTGGGAGGAGAAGCTATAAGAAAAGAGATTCTCGAAAAGAACGAAGCCTGTTACGGCTGTACCATAAGATGCGGCCGGCTGACAAAAGCAGGTGATATGAAAGGGAAAGGCCCCGAATATGAATCTGTTTGGGCATTGGGTGCTAATGTGGAGGTTTTTAATTTGAAAAAGGTCACTCAGGCAAACTATTTTTGCAATAAGCTGGGCATTGATACCATCTCCATGGGTGTTACGATTTCCTGTGCAATGGAATTACAGGAAAAGGGGCTGTTTCCTCATAAGGATGTGAAATTCGGAAATGAAGATATTATTGCCGGTCTTGTGAAAATGACGGCTTACAGAAAGGGTATGGGTAACGATTTGGCGGAGGGCTCAAGAAGGCTTGCCGAGAAATACGGAGATGCACAGACTGCCATACATGTGAAAGGGCTTGAGATACCCGCTTACGACCCGCGTGGTGCCATGGGGCATGCCCTCGGATATGCAACCAGCAATCGCGGTGGCTGTCATCTTACCGGTTATCTTGCGGCTATGGAATTGTTCAGCGCGCCGAAACGTATCCCCCGGTTTACACTTGGTGGTAAAGCCGACTTATTAGTGCTGAAACAAAATCAAAGTGCAGTGGAGGATAGTTTCGTAAACTGCAAATTTGCCGGTTATGCGCTAGGTTTTGACTTTCACTCGCGATTTGCTACCGTAATTACGGGATATGATTTTAATATCACCGAACTGTTAAAAATAGGGGAGCGGATTTATAATCTCGAAAGGGTTTTCAACATAAAGGCGGGTATTGACAAAGGACAGGATACCTTGCCGCAACGTTTTCTTGATACACCTTTTGAAAAAGGGCTTTCAAAAGACAGGGTTGTTCCCGTAAAGAGGATGCTCAAAGAGTATTATGCTGTTCGCGGCTGGGATGAGAATGGTGTGCCGACGGAAATGAAGTTGAAGGAATTGTCTTTGGACAACCTAACCCCGATGCTGTCCCGAATTGAAAAAAGTTAAGATAGGAAGATATAAATATATGTAAATCAAAAAGTTAAAAATTATAAGCAAATGAAAATAGATGAAGAAACATTCAGGAGTTTTCAGTTAGTCGGACGTGATGTCAGTAACCGGGGATTGATAAGCAGTCACTCGGGTAATATGTCAATGATAAGCGGTGGAAAAATGATCATCACACGTCGTTCGGCAATGCTTGGCTGGTTACAGCCGGAAGACCTGGTTGTAATTGACCTCAATGAGGAAGATGCCCTCAGCGGACTTATTGCCAGTACTGAAGCCAACGTTCACAGAAACATCTATAAAGAGACTGATGCAATGGCAATTCTGCATACTCACAGCCCTTGCAGCACGGCACTTTCGATGATCGAGGACGAAATTACCTGTATTGATGCGGAAGGAATGCTGCTCTATAAAAAAATCCCGGTAGTTGAATGTGATGTGCCTGTGGGTTCGTATGAGGTAGCTGAAAAAATAGCTCCCGCTCTTAAAAATTATTCCGCTGCAATAGTCCGGAGCCACGGTGTCTTTGCCAAAGGAACGACGCTTGAGGATGCTCTCGGGGTTATTACGGGAGTTGAGCAGTCGGCTGATATACGTTACAGGATAATGCTGTTGGGGCTGCCCCTGAAACGTGATTATTCAAAGGAGAAAGGCTTTACAAACTGGTAGGGTTTTGTCAAAACCTGAAAAATAGAATGGTAGTGAAAAAGTATTAAACAGATGATTTGCTTTTTTTAATTTATTTCGCATCTGGATAATCAATAATCTTCATCGTTAAGAAAAAACTATTACTTATTACGGTTTTTATTTTACCGGAAAATGTGTTTATTCCTTGCTTACTTTTGAAAAAGTTTTGAAAATTGACCTGACGGATGTTCAGGAAGGAATCTATTTTATTAATATCGAAAGCGGTAATAAAAGGATAATAGAAAAAGTTTTAAAGCAATAAATACAATTAATCAAAGATAAAAGGTCCCAATATTCCAGATCATTCTCCTGTGATGTCAATGCCGCGCCCAGCCTCGCACCGTCGAGGAAGAGGTATATATCGTTTTCTTTGCAAAACTGTGATAGTTTTTCTGGTTCATTCTTTTTATAAACGGTTCCCGTTTCCGTTGAGTCGGAAATATAAATCATTTTGGGTTTTACCATATGAGGAATGATAACATGTTCGTCGAGGACAGCCTGAACAGCCTCTATCTTCACTTTTCCGTCCTTACTCTGAACTGTATTTATCTTGTGTCCCGTTGCCTCGATAGCACCGGCTTTATGCACGTTGATATGTCCTGTTGTAGCTGCTATTACCGATTCGTACGATTTAAGAGCCGATGAGATGACTATCTGGTTTGCCTGTGTTCCACCCGTAACAAAGTGAATGTCCGCACTAACGTTGTTGATGTGATTCCTTATTAAATCTCTCGCTTTATTGGAATATAATCCCTCCTGTTGCGTGTGATTGGTTTCGGAAAGCAACTTCAGAACAACTAACCCATAAAATATAATATGCAGATTATTAGACTTTTAAAAACAACCGGCAAGGATTTAGAATTGACCCCTTTTTTAATAAAAATGCCGATATTCTTTATATACATTTATAATCTTTCCGAGCATTGATATAATAAGGTAATAAGGTTAGTATATCGCTCTTATCTATTATTTCTACTAAGGTCATTACCGAAAAAATAAGGTTTTTTTGAAGTGCGGAATATCCTACTGCTCAACAACATACAGGGCGAAACATAAACCTTATTTTATTTTTTTCAACCTTAGTAGAAGAAAAAAACCCAAAAGCTAACCTTATTACCTTATT
>JALSSR010000116.1 GCA_026984135.1 Bacteroidales bacterium | reverse complement strand
TCAGATTGTTCAAATCGGAAAAGATGGAGACCTGACTGAATTTGGATACTCCGGTAACGAAAAAGAATTTGATGTAATTATCACTGTCTTTGATGACGGAATAAAAACTTTTCAGAATTTTCCTGTTTTCTTCGGCCTGCGGAATGTCGTCAATGTAGTCAATTATGGGTTTGTCGTATTCGTCAATGAGGATGACGACTTTTTTATCCGTTGAAAGTTTTTGAATTAATTCCTTGAATTTCAAAGAAAATGAACTTTTCTCCAATGTTAAATTATACTCATTGGCAATATCGTTAAGCATATTGTCAATGGCATTCCTCAATCCGAGATGCATATAATCCATTGAAGAAAAGGAAATCTTAATAACCGGATATTTTTCCCACTCTATTTTATCATAAATCCACAGTCCTTCAAAGAGCTCTTTATTTCCGTAAAAAATCTCTTTTATTGTGTTCAACAACAGCGATTTACCGAAACGGCGGGGACGGGAAAGAAAATAATAAGATGCGGAATTTATTAAATTGTAGATATATCTGGTTTTATCAATGTACAAAAAATCCCCTTCCCTGAGTTTCTTGAATTCCTGTATGCCGATGGGTAGATTTTTCATTCCTTAATTATTATACTTATTGCTTACAAAAATACTTAAAAAATTGACTTACACATCCTGAACATGTGATCTACCCGTTAAATGTCCTGACCTTTTCAATCCGCATTGCAAACGGAACATCCTGATGATCAAAGGTATATTCTACAGATTTGCCGGATGCAATTTCATTTTTCACCTTCAGATTCGTATCTTTAAGTCCTGCTTCAAAGTTCTCTTTAAACTGACGTTCGATAACAATCTTGATACTGCCATAGTACAGTTCGGTGATCATAAACACCTTTCTTATTCTTCCGTCATAATCTTCCCAATGATTTCTTTTCAAAAGTTCAAGATAGTCGTCAATTCTGACGCGCATCAGGCTTGACATTACCCTTGCCTGCAAATCTCCGAAAGTGAACTTTCTGATTTTGTTCAATTCAAAACTGTTTTCCAGCTTTCCTATTTCGGGATATTCCAGGTCGGTAACCATACTTGTTTCAACACTTACCGTGCTTTCCGCAAATTGAGCCTCAATAAGAGGAGTGCTTCTGATATCCCGATAAAGAGTCTCCCAGTCTTCTTTAGTCAATAGTTCCGCATCTAAGAAAGCGTTAAAGATATGATGCGGCATACCGGCATGTTGAAACTTAGGTTTTCCGAACAAAGAATGAAAAACCAATCTTCCGAGAATGATTTCTGCATTTGAGGCTGCAATAAGCTCAAGATCGTACTTTTTTCTGAATTGCTTTATCTCCATAACTTTGAAATTTTCGGTTCATATAGAAAACTAACGAACTACAAAGATAGTATATTTTATGACTGATGTCAATAAAGCTTTATGAAAAACTAAAACTTCAGCGTTACACCCCCCGTAAAGTTAAACTCCGCCTGAGGAAAATAGCCGTTCAATTCACTTTCAGCTCCGTCATAAACATATCTGTAAACCCAGGCATTTGTCTCATATTTCTCGTTAAGGAAATTGTTCAGGTTAAGCGAAATATCTATCTGCTTGATAAACCTTGTCTTTATTGAATAGATAAATCTCAGATTATTTACAAAATAGGGGTCTAAACTGCGCTCCATATTTGAGGTATTATCAATGTATTGCCTGCTGACATATTGAGACATCAAATTAACCGTCAGATTATCAACCACATTCCACTCAATATTACTTCCCGAGATAAAATCCGGTGAAAAAGAAATATCGGTCTCCCCAAGTTTATTAATATATTGAAACGGCTGATTAACAGGGTCATCCCAATAATTCCAGTTATCAACATATTCGGTAAAATCCTTAATCTTGTTTTTACTCAAAGTTGCATTTATATCCCATTTCAAATTCTTTAATATCCTAAACCCTGCAGTTATCTCAACTCCTGTTCTGTAACTCCTCGGCACATTTACTTTGATTGCGCTTCCCACATTGTTTATTTGTCCCGTCAAAACAAGCTGATCTTTATAATCCATAAAATACAGATTAGTCTCCAATGCAACGAACTTGCTTTTGAATTTATAACCCAACTCATAATCAGTCAGCTTCTCAGGTTTCACAACCTGCCCTGGATCCGCATCTTTGTAAACCGAGCGACTTGGTTCCCTGTTGGCTATTGCAGCCGACAAATAGATACTGTTCTGCGAATTAAGAGTAAAAAATAATCCTGCTTTAGGATTGATAAAACCGAAGTCGTGCGACTGTGTAAGATCACGCAAATCATCATCCGGGCCTTTCATATCATAGGCTATTCCTCGATATTGGAGATCGGCATAAACGGATACCAGATTATTAATATGATAATTTACCTTTCCGAAAATGTTAAAATCGCTCTTATCACCGGTATTGTCATACCAGGGTTTGTCAATAAAACTGTTGCTTGCATACTGTGACCAGATAACATATCCGTAGTGGTCGCCCGAATAATCGTTCCATCCCCCGCCAAGAGTTACATCAAGTTTATTTCCCCCGAAATTCAAAGCCGCATTTAATCCGTAGAAGTTATTATCAAGCCATTTTTGCCGTATCAAATTAGTACGCTTTATCGTATCGCCACCTATTACGACATCCTCAAACCCATAACTTGAAAACTTCTTATTGTTTTTATAACTTTCGTAATATCCTTTTCCTTTTGTATAAAATGCTGCGACGGTCAGGTTCAGATTTTTTCTCAATTTCTGTACGAGATGAAGTTGATAATGCGTCTGGACATAATTATCGGTTTGATTATTATAGTATCCCGAAATATTTCCGTCATTATCATACATAATTCCGGAGGGATTGTATCTCCGGTTGGTTTTCAGACTATCCTTCGGAGTACCGTACCACGCCTGATATGTTTTTTCCTTCCCGGATGATATAATTGCCTTCACAATGGTTTTGGAACCGAAATAACCGCCCGAAACATAAAATGATTTTAAATCGGACCATCCTCGTTCAATATATCCGTCGGAAGAAATTGCAGAAAGCCGGCCATCGAAAGCCCATTTCCCGCCAAGCAAACCCGACCCGAATGTCACTGTGTTTTTAAAGGAATTGAATGAACCGGCATTACTGCTTATCTCAAAATACGGATCGGGATTGAGACTTGTAGTTTTTATGTTCAGACTTGCTCCAAAAGCGGCAGAGCCGTTGGTTGAGGTTCCGACCCCCCGCTGTACCTGAATACTGCTTATTGAGGATGCCAAATCGGGTAAATCAACAAAATAGACATTATGAGACTCGGGATCATTTACCGGAACGCCGTTCATAGTAACGTTAATACCCGTAAGATCCGTTCCGCGAATACGCAATCCGGTATATCCTATTCCGCTGCCGGCATCGGAGGTAGTTATTACCGAAGGTGTCAACGCAATAAGATAAGGAAGATCACGTCCGTTATTATTCCTTTCTATTTCGGCTTCCGGCACTTCGGAATAGGTCGTCGGCGACTTACCGGAAACACGTGTTGAAGTGACAATAAATTCTTCACTCATAATTATATCACTTTTAACCTGAAAATTTAATATGAGATCCGACACCAACTCAAAATGCCTGTTAACGTCCTTATATCCCAGATACTTCACCGAAACAGTATGGTTGCCCTTCACAACATTTTTAAATATATATTCACCGCTGATTCCGGTGATGGTTGACAAGTAAGAACTGTCAATCATTACAGTTGCACCTGTGAGAGGTTCGCCCGTATCTTTGTCTGTGACTGTACCTGAGATACTATATTGACCACTAACCGCCTGAGGCAACAACCAAAAGACTGCCACCTGGATAAATATCAGATTCTTTAATAAACGCATGGCAAAAATTTTTAAATGATTAAACAACTGTTTATAAATCATTCAATAGAGGATTTGCCAATATGTTGATCGTATTCTTATTTCCCTACGCCGGTATTAACCGGATCAGGTTCCTGCTTCTGAGGAAGCAAAGAGTATGATCTCAGCCCGTCTGCAAGAAAACCTTGCCTGGGCACCCCTATGGATGATTGTGCAAAGATAAAAAATTTATGATTCATAAAAATATTTTGACAAAATAATTAATATTAATTTTGTCAATTCGGATTTTTTGCATATAATTGTTGACTTTTCTAAAAAGTACATATTTTTGAATTAATCAAAAAAGACTATTTTGTGACAAAAGACAAATTCAAATATGATCGGTTCGTGAGGTCGGTAATCGGCAGCCCTGAACGATATAGCCTGGAACACAGGTTCTTTAACGCTGCCTGCCTTGTAGGCGGAGTTGCCGGAGTTGTTTCCACAATCCTGAATTTGTTTTTGAATTTTAATATTCTATTGACCGTTTCCACATTGACTATTTCACTGTTGTTTATCGGATTCTATTATTTGTCTATCAGAAAAAGAATATATAAAAGTTTAATCATTCCGTTTATCCTGGTATCAATAGCAACCCTCACTTATGTTTGGTTTATGAATGCAGGAAGCAACGGCCCTGTACTGTACGTGATTTTGTCCGAAATGGTTCTTTTTATGGTACTTACGCGGGGAACACACCAATTAATAGCAGTAATAGCCACAATTGCATCTGTTTCCTTTATGATTTTTTATGAGATGAATCATCCTGACGCCGTAATACCTTATCTTGATGATGAGACAAGGTACTGGGACCTGTTTTTTACAGCCGTACTAACCATTATGCTTGTGGCGTTCATTGCTTCTTTTATGACGAAAAGTTATCAGGATGAAAGGGAAATGGTAACAAAACAGCGTGATAAAATTCTTGCTCAAAATGTAAAGATAAGACTTGCCGAAAGGGAACTTTTGCAGTCGAAAAAATTTACCGAATCAATAATCTCAAATGCACAGGATGGCATTTTTGTAATAGGTCTGAAAGGAAAATTTATTCTTGTAAATGATTCTTTTGTTAAAATGACAGGATATCCAAGAAGCAAATTGCTTGGGAAAAGATTTAATGAACTTCTTGCAAATGAAGAACTAAGAGGTGAGGACAAAATTGAAGAACTGATATCTAAAGGGATCAGGGGAAATTGCGAGCTTGAATTTGTCAAGAAAAACGGGGAAGAGTTTCCGGGTGTAATTTCGGCAGCATATCTTAACGATGCCAATAACAAACCCGAAGCTATTGTCATAACCGTTAAGGATATCACCGAATATAAAAGTATCCTTTCGGAACTTACACTTCATCGTGACCACCTGGAAGAACTTGTCAAAAAACGCACTTCCGAACTGAGAAACATAAACAAAAGATTATTGCGTGCCAAAGAAAAGGCTGAAGAGTCCGACAGGCTTAAATCGGCATTTTTGTCCAATATGTCGCACGAGATTCGTACCCCGATGAATGCCATAACGGGCTTCGCACAGCTTCTGAAAGATCCGTCAACACCGAAAGAGGCTACAGGTCAATATATTGACATAATCATTAATAAAGGTAATCTTCTGCTCAATATCATCAACGACATTATTGACATCTCAAAAGTTGAAGCCGGCAAAATTGAAATCATAAAAAGCGGATGCAATATTGATGAAATGTTTATTGATTTGTATGCAACTTTTGAGAATGTTAAGAACTCCGGTAAAAAATCGCATATTGACCTGAGGTTTGTCAAACCGGCCATCGAAAACGACATAACTATCTATACAGATCCTTTCAGATTAAAGCAAATCCTTACTAACCTGATTGACAATGCAATAAAATTTACCGAAAGGGGATATGTGGAGTTTGGTTATTCGGTAATACTTGAAGCAAAAAAACCAAGAATAAAATTTTATGTACGCGATACCGGCATTGGTATTCCCGAATCTAAACAGAAACTGATCTTTAACAGATTCAGGCAGATAGAGGATACACATACAAGAAGGTTTGGGGGCACAGGTCTCGGCTTGACAATCTCAAAGAAACTTATTGAATTGCTTGGAGGTAATTTGAAAGTGGAATCGCAAGAGGGCGAAGGCAGTACATTCTTTTTCTCCATCCCGTTTAAACCTGTTAAGGTAACAAATCATAATATAAAACCGGAAAGAATTATTAAAGAAGATCCCGACTGGAAAGATAAGGTCGTTCTTATTGTGGAGGATAACAATTCAAGCTTTCTATTACTTAAAAGCTACCTCGATGGATCAGGTGTAAAAATATTAAGAGCTGATAATGGCAAAAAAGCTGTTGAGATGTGTGAGGAGAACCCTGATATTGAGCTTGTTCTTATGGATATTCAATTACCGGTTATGGATGGATATAAAGCTACATCGCTGATTAAGAAAGTAAGAAAAGATTTGCCGGTTATTGCCCAGACAGCTCATGCAATGGTCGAAGATATTGACGAATCGAAGAGGGCAGGATGTGACAAACATGTTTCAAAACCGGTTAATAAAGAGACTTTGCTCTCTGTTATGGCAGAATATTTAAGTTAATTGAAAGAAATGCTGATTACATTTGAAGAAATTTAAGGAATTAAAAGAAGAATAGCAGACAGGATAAGATTTTACAAAAACTAAGAATATATGAAAATTTTCAGACCATCATTAATAATTGTATTTATTATTTGCGGCTTGTTCTCTTTTTCACAGGAAAGTACAGGAAAAGTAAATAGCACAACAGGAAAAGACTCAACCATTCAGGCCGGATATGTTGTTTTTGAAAACGATACACTTTTTCAAATAAAAACCGGACTTGGCCCGTTTACAGTTGATGACAGAGCAAAATCAATCGAAGAGAGGCTTGATGACATTTCAGGTGATTTTGAATTTTCGGCCGACTCAATAACCATATTCGAACATGGAAATCTCTCCCTGATACAGTACAAGAAATCCATTATAATGAGCATCAGTGACGAAGATGCTTCTTTGGAAGGAACAACGAGAAAATATCTTGCCGATAATTATAAAGAAATAATACAGGCTACTTTAAAAGAAAAAATTGAGGATCTTTCTTTGAAGGGCTGGTTGATAAATATCGGATTGACATTATTGACGCTTGTAGGTCTTATTGCTATTTTTTATGCCATTAATAAGTTTTTTAAATGGATAAATAAAAAGCTAAACGAATATCAAAAAAAGCTAAAAAGAAAAAGGAAAAGTCTATATAGGTACATTGTTCCCAAAGGACCGGATAATTTCTTTATTTTTCTGTCCAATATTGTCAGATACATCATTTACCTGCTGATTCTGTTGTTTTATTTGCCCCTTCTTTTTAGCTTTTTACCCTGGACAAGAGGAATTGTGCAGGAATTTTATATGCTTGTTTCAGATCCTGTTATGTACATCGTCAATGGCTTTATAGACTTCCTGCCCGATCTGTTCTTCATTATAATCATATATTTTGTTGCAAAATATATTGTCAGGGTAATTACAGTCATTGCCGAAGAGTATGAAAATGATAACATATCACTGAAAGGTTTTCATAAAGACTGGGCAAAACCGACACTAAACCTGCTAAAGATCATTATTTATGCTTTTGCACTTATTTTTATCTTCCCGCATATTCCGGGTTCAAACTCTCCTGCATTTCAGGGTGTTTCCATATTTTTCGGAGTGCTGCTCTCTCTGGGTTCAACATCTGCCATTTCAAATGTCATTGCAGGAGTTGTTATTACCTATATGCGTCCGTTTCAAATTGGAGACCGTGTTAGAGTAGGGGAAACCATAGGAGATGTAATTGAGAAATCTCTTTTGGTTACCAAGATCAGAACACTGAAAAACGAAGATGTTACAATCCCGAATGCAACAATCATTAATACTCATTTGTGGAATTTTTCAAAAAATGCCAAGGATATGGGGCTAATATTATACACCTCAGTAACAATAGGTTATGATGTGCCGTGGGATACTGTAAACAAATTATTACTCCGTGCAGCACGAAGTACGACTTTGATACAAAAAGACCCGAAACCATTTGTCCTTCAGAAGAGTCTTGATGATTATTATGTGAATTACGAAATCAATGCCTACACCAAGCAACCAAAAAAGATGGCACTCATATACTCGGAACTGCATAAAAATATTCTGGAATCGTTCAATAAAGCAGGTATTGAGATCCTTTCGCCTCAATACAACGCTGTGCGGGACGGGAATCCCTCTACAATCCCCGGACAAAACACAGTTGACAACCGGAATCCTGTGGAAAAGGTTATTGATAAGGTAACGGGAAAAGATAATGTCACCAAAACCGAATCAAAACCGAAGTCAAAGCCGGGAGCAAAGCCCGGAGCTAAGCCGAAAGCATAAAATGAAATATTTGGGTAATATTATGTTCGGATTTTATTGAGAAAAAAATTATAAGCGGTTTCCTTCTCTTTAACAATATCAAACTCTGCAAAATCCTTAATGTTGAAATGTGCGGCAACTTCTTTTACAAGGTTTTTGCGCACAGCCCAAATCATAGGTGTAGATGTTTCCTTGATTAATATTCCGATAGCTTTTGCCCATCCTCTACCTTCAAGCTCAAGCGGTCCGACCTCATCTATTATAATAAAGCCCGCTTCTTTCACCCTTTCGGGGGATAATGCTTTTTCCCCGAAATCGAAAGCGTCGGGATTGAAATAAAACCTTCTGAACTTCTGCCACCCCTCATCCTGAACTGTTTTACACAATTTAATTTTCCCCCCCGTAAGTATGTTCTCAAGTTCAAAGCCGCTTCTTTGGCCGTTTTGCCAAAAGCCGTGCGCCATAATACCCGCAGCTATAATATCCCTCTCCTTGAAAGAACTTAATAACTCTTTTAGGAAAGTAGTTTTCCCCCTACCCTGCTCACCGGAAATTATAAATAGTCTGTTTTGCATAACGACAGTAAAAATATGAATTATTTGCTATTTCCTTATATAATTCGCAATTGGAAAACGGATTTTGTTTCGGCGGTTATTTTATATCTTTCGTCAATACGGTATCCGATGACCCAAACAATATCATCCCCCGATAGCAGTACATAAATTTTTTGTTTCGCGAAAAGAGAAATCTTTTTGTCAATCAAAAAGTCGCTTAATTTTTTCCTGTTTTTCATTCCCAGAGGGTAGAAAAAATCGCCCTGCTTCCATTTTCTGATTTTTAACGGAAAAACAAGTTTGTCTTTATCAAGAAATGCATAGTCCGGCCGGGGATTCATCTTAAATTCCGAAGTAATTTCAACGGTTGATATCTCTATTTTTACCGGTTTCATTATCAGAGAAGTCTCCGCGTGTATTTGCGCTGCTGCCATTTCATCAACCTGCTGCTTTTCAATTATTAAATCTTCCCTGTCTTTGACAAGCTTATAGCCGCCGGAATAAAATACCTTGCCCGGTATTCCGGCAAGAGAATCGCATATATCTTCTACCTGAGAAAAATTAAAACCGTATTGGGAGAGAACCTCAAACAACAAAATTTTCCTGTCATCAATTTTCAATAATTTCGAAATGGGAATGGTTATTTTATCTTCGTCACAGGACACTACCTCCCTTTTCATTCTATCTATTTCTTTTACGTAAATTTTTTCGGCAGCCCGTATCCTCTCAATGTCATCCGTAATTATTTCAATGAAGTTGGGAGATATGTCTTTAAGCACCGGCAATAACTTGTGTCTGATCTTATTTCTCAGATATTTCGTTTCACTATTGGAACTGTCTTCTCTGTAACTCAGTTTGTTTTTTTTAGCATAATCCTCTATTTCACAACGACTTGCGAAAAGTAGCGGTCTTATAACTCTTCCCTGCCCGGGCAAAATTCCGTGCAGACCGGCAATGCCTGTTCCGCGCAGCAAATTGATAAAGAATGTTTCAATCTGATCATCCTTATGATGTGCGGTTGCATAACAGCAGAATCCCTCTGTATCACACAAATTTTCAAACCACTCATATCTCAGTTCCCGGGCTGCCATTTGTATTGAAATACCCTTTTTGTCAGC
This sequence comes from Bacteroidales bacterium, assembly GCA_026984135.1. Lineage (GTDB taxonomy): Bacteria > Bacteroidota > Bacteroidia > Bacteroidales > JAADJA01 > JAADJA01. Next base: position 5,237 of record JALSSR010000116.1, on the reverse strand, counting down.
ATATTCTTTTGTATTAAACTTCTTAACAAACAATTGGATATTGTACTTTTCGCAGTAATTTTTTACAAATTCTTCATCACTATCCGACTCGTTACCACGTAGTTTAAAGTTGCAATGAGCAACTGAAAAGTTATAATCTGTTTTTCTGAAAAGGTTGGTCATTACCATTGAATCAAGCCCGCCGCTGATTGTAAGTAAAATTTTTCCCTCACCGGAAATAAGCTGTTCTTTAACAATATATCGGAGGAATGAATTTTCCATAATGCAAATGTACATTAAATTTTTTCATTTGAAATATCAACCGACAAATGACAAAAATAACGGAAAAACCGTGCGATTCCCTCTTTATCATATCTTTTATATTATCACTTTATTATATGATTTTAAGGCCGGTAACCATTATTCCACTATTAAAGTTCCGAAATACAAAATATTTTATATAAATTTGCAGCCGAATTAATCCAAACATAAATTTAACATTTTTAATTAAAAATTACTATTATGGAAAACTTTGACATTAAAGGAATTGCAAGTTGGCTTTATGATCTTGCAGTGACAAAAGGCGTTCAAATTTTAATTGCATTGGTTGTTTTAATAATCGGATTATGGATTATTAAAATAATTGTGAATTCTCTCGGAAAAATGATGGAGAAAAAGAACACGGATCCTTCATTACGTCCTTTCTTAAAATCAATGGCATCCGTACTGCTGAAGATTATGCTTCTCATAAGCGTAATGGGTATGATGGGTATTGAGATGACATCATTCATTGCTGTTCTTGGTGCTGCCGGTCTTGCAGTTGGTATGGCTCTTTCGGGCACATTGCAGAATTTTGCGGGAGGTGTTATGATTTTGATCTTTAAACCTTTTAGAGTAGGTGATTTTATTGAGGCACAAGGTTTTATGGGCACTGTAAGTGAGATTCAAATTTTCAATACGATTTTAAAAACCCCTGACAACAAGACAATCATTATTCCCAACGGAGGTTTATCAACAGGACCTATGACTAACTTTTCCACAGAGGAGACACGTCGTGTTGACTTTTCTTTCGGTATCGGATACGGAGATGATATTGATAAAGCAAGGAAAGTTCTTGAGGGAATTTTAACAAGTGACTCCAGAATACACAAAGACCCCGAGCCTTTTATTGCAGTTGGCGAGCTTGCGGATAGTTCAGTGAATTTTACGGTAAGGGTTTGGGTCAATGGTGCCGATTACTGGGGAGTACATTTCGATACAATTGAAAAAGTTAAGAAAGCTTTCGACAAGGAGGGTATTTCCATTCCGTTCCCGCAAACTGATGTACATCTTTTTAATGAAAAATAAACAAATAAATAAATAAAAATTTTCAAAAATGAAGAAAATAGTTTTAATAGTTTTGTTTGGCTTGGGCGTTTCCTGTTTACAAGCGCAGGAAGCCGATACCGCCTGGAAAGTATCAAGTGATATCTCTTTACTGATGTCTCAGTCCTCATTTACAAACTGGTCGGCAGGTGGAGAAAACACATTGACTCTTAACGGATATTTTAACTTTTATGCAGGTTATATAAAGAAGCGTGTCAAATGGGAAACTCTTCTGGGTTTGGCATACGGCCAAACAAAGACAGGAGACTTTGAGTTTAGGAAAAGTGAAGATAAAATTGACCTGTCATCAACGTATGGTATAAGGACAAGTGAAACAAGCAAGTGGTATTATGAAGCGCTTTTTAACTTCAAATCACAATTTGCACCGGGATATGATTATCCTGACAAGGTGGATTCGTCAAAGGTTAAGATTTCCAATTTTCTGGCTCCCGCTTATACCTCTATCGGTCTTGGTATGGAATACAGACCTTTTGAATATTTGTCGTTATACCTGTCTCCAATTACCGCAAGGTGGATTATTGTAAATGATCAGGATTTGGCAGATGCCGGTGCTTTTGGTGTTGAACCTGCCTATATAAATGAAATGGGTGATTTGGTTCACGGAGAGAAAGTTAAAAGCGAATTCGGCGCATACTTCAGATTCATTTTTGTAAAGGATTTGACCAAAGGTATAAAGTTCTCAACCAAGCTTGAACTTTACTCGGATTATATTAAAAACCCTCAAAATATTGATGTTAACTGGGATAGTATGTTTGATTTCACCATCAACAATTGGCTGACTGCAAATTTCGGATGGCAAGTTGTTTATGACGATGATACACCGATTATTCTTAGTGACGGAGGTACCGGTCCCAGAACACAGTTCAGGCAAGTTTTGGGTATAGGAGTGACATATAAGGTCAAAAACAGATAGGTATAATAAATTTTTATTAAATTTTATTAAAAAAAACAGGGAGTAGTTTAATGCATAACTCCCTGTTTTTTATATGTTTGCAATTCTGCGATAAAAAAAAGTAATTTTTTTTAAAAAATTTATTTGCATGTAGTTGAAAAATGATATACTTTTGCACGTTAATACACTTTAAATAGTGTAATGTATTATTGAAATAACGGTTTTAAATTAATATTGTATAAACAAAACCACAACGATGAAAAAAATTATCAGAAGTATTATAGCCTTAGCATTTGTTTTTGCTATCTCCCTAAGTATGAATAACGTATTCGCTGATGTACCACCGGATCCGGGTGGAGGCCCAGGTGGTGGAGATCAACCTGTTGGCGGAGGTGCTCCTGTCGGGGGAGGATTGATAATTATGCTTGCCTTAAGTGGAATTTATGGCGGGAAAAAGGTTTATGATGCCAAAAAGAAACTTTAATTTGTGAAAAAATTACCTTAATAAAAAACTTCATCATATTTTGATGGAGTTTTTTTTTGGCTGCAACTATTTTGTAATTAAAACGCCACAGAACCGGAGATGTTATTATCTGCGAACTGTGGCGTTTTTAAATTTTGATAAAAGAGAAAATCTAAATATCCCAGGTTTTGCCGCTGTTCAGCAAATCTGTTACAGTATGAATAGAGCTTACCTCTTTTTCGTGCTTCACAATTGCTTCAACCTGCTCCTCATAAGTGAGGTGGTCAACGGATCGTATCACACCGATTGCTGCAGGAAATTCGGGAGGTGCCATTTTTGCAAGCATCTGATGGATTCCCGGGTCCGATTCCTTAGGATCGTGAACCAACAGGTCTTTTTCGGTAATACCGTTTTCTCCAAGTTTAACAACCTTCAGTTTGGTTCCTTCCAGTACAATACCCTTATCTTTCTCTTTCCCGAAAATCATAGGCTCACCGGCATGAAGGTGAATTTGATTCTCCTCTTTTGTCTCACGGGCAGTTATCAACTTGTGCGTCTTATTATTAAAGATTACACAGTTTTGCAGAAACTCAATAAGTGATGTGCCTTTGTGTTTTGATGCCTTGATCATTATTTCGGTCATCAGTTTGGGATTCGTATCGGTTACTCTGGCAAAAAACGTACCTTGAGCACCGATAGCAAGTTCTCCCACATTAAAGGGGTGTTCAATAGTTCCCTGCGGAGATGTTTTTGTAATCTGCCCCAAAGGTGTTGTCGGAGAATACTGACCTTTGGTCAATCCGTATATTCTGTTGTTAAACAACATTATGTTAATATCAAGGTTCCTGCGCAGAGCATGAATAAAATGGTTTCCTCCGATGGCAAGGGCATCGCCGTCACCGGTAACCATCCACACATTTAGCTTAGGATTGGTGATTTTAATTCCTGAAGCCAGCGGTGCTGCGCGTCCATGAATTCCATGAAAGCCATAAGTCTTCACGTAATAAGGAAATCTGGAAGAACATCCTATTCCTGAAACGACAACAATATCTTCTTTGTTGAACCCTAACTGAGGCAAGGCCTTCAGAAAAGAAGCAAGAATAGCATGGTCACCACAACCCGGGCACCATTTTACCATCTGGTCGCTGACAAAATCTTCTTTGGTCAGTTCCAATTCTTTTACTTTTACTTCATTTGCCATAACTATTCCTCCTCTAAAAGTTGGTTAAATTTATCGACAAGTTCTTTTACCATAAATGGGAGACCCTGGATTTTATTATATTGCTCGAATTTAAATTCCGGGAAATGCATTCTCAGTAACAACACAAACTGCCCGAGGTTCAGTTCGGGAACAATTATCTTTTTAAAGTTCTTAAAGATGTCTTTTGTGTTTTTCGGTAAAGGATTAATGTAGTGGAAATGAGCAAGGCTCACCTTTTTACCCTCTTCCTGCAATCCTTTCACCGCCTCAATCATATTACCATAAGTTCCACCCCAACTGACAACAAGCAGGTCGCCCTCTTTTTCGCCGATTATTTCCTGTTCGGGAATGTAGTTGGCTACTCTGGCAACTTTCTCGGCTCTGTAATCCGACATAATCTGATGGTTTAGCGGATTATGCGAAACATTACCCGAACCATCTTCTTTTTCAAGTCCACCGATTCTATGACGGAGACCCTCGGTGCCTGGAATAGCCCAACGCCTGTTAAGCTTCTCAGGATCACGTTTATACGGTTGAAAGTCAGGCTCATTTGGTTTCGCCAAAGGAGGATTTATTTTTGGCAATTCCTTCATGTCAGGGATTTTAAAAACCTCCGACCCATTTGCCAGATACCCGTCAGTAAGAAGAATAACAGGAGTCATATGTTCCATTGCAAGGCGGCCTGCTTCAAAAGCATAGTAGAAACAATTTGAAGATGTGGAAGCAGCCAGAATTATCACCGGAGCTTCACCGTTACGGCCATACATAGCTTGCATCAAATCAGACTGTTCCGATTTGGTTGGTAATCCGGTTGATGGACCTCCACGCTGAACATCAACGATAACAATAGGTAGCTCGGTCATAACAGCAAGACCGATAGCTTCACTTTTTAATGACAGTCCCGGTCCTGATGTTGTTGTAACAGCCATAGAGCCTGCGAAACTGGCTCCAATGGAAGAGACAACACCTGCAATTTCATCCTCAGCCTGAAAAGCTTTAGCTCCAAGGGATTTATGCTTTGCAATCTCCTGTAAAATATCCGTAGCAGGGGTAATTGGATACGAACCAAGGAATAATGGTCTGCCGGATTTCTCCGAGGCAGCAAGTAATCCCCAGGCCGTTGCCAGATTACCGGTTATGTTTCTGTACTTTCCTTTCTTTAAGGATGCGGGTTCAACATTGTAGGTAACCCTGTTCAAAGCTTCTATGGTATCGGCATAATTATAACCGGCACGCATAACCAATTTGTTGGATTTAACTACAAGAGGGTTAGCTTTGAATTTCTTTTCAAAATATTCGTCGGCCGATTTGAAATC
>JALSSR010000115.1 GCA_026984135.1 Bacteroidales bacterium | reverse complement strand
TTTACGGTATCCACTTCAGGCAGCTCAATATCAGGATCTTCGGGCTTGGGCGTAGAGTAAACGGTTGTAAGAGCATAACCCAGCACAACCTCATCCGGAAAATTGATATGGCCTTTTGCAAGAAAAGCCTCAACCTCATGTTCAGCCGTAAGAATAGAAGGCAGGATTGGATAAATAGGTTTTTTAGATGTCTTCATCTTTTCGTCCAGCACATCATAAACATTATAAATCGGAAACAATCCGGGTGTTCCGAATATCACAACCATCCCGTCAATAATATCAAACTTATCGTTAACATAATCAATGATAGTTCCCAGCTGTTCAGCCGTACCGGTTGCCAAAAAATCAATGGGATTAGCTACCGACGATCCGGGAAAAAGCTTGGCTTTTAGTTCTTCAGCATATTTACCTTCAATTGCCGGCACTTCAAACCCACCGGCGGAAAGTGCATCGGTAAGCATAACGGCAGGGCCACCGGCGTGTGTAATGACAGCGATATTTTTACCCTGTAATTCGGGATACATAAACACCGACGCCACCGTCACCAATTGTTCCCTGTTGTAACACCTTACTATTCCGGCTTTACGAAACAGGGCGTCAACGGCTACTTCGGGGCTGGCAAGTGCACCTGTATGTGAAGATGCGGCACGGCTTCCCGCTGCCGAGGTTCCTGCCTTTATTGCTGCAATCTTGCAACCTTTACGAATAAGGGAAGAGGCATGTTTTAACAGAAGGTCGGGTTTTTCGAGACTTTCAATATAGAGCAATATGACCTTTGAATCTCTTTCGGGATCAAAGTTAACATCCATATACTGAATTATATCTTCGACACCCATTTGTGCGGAATTCCCCACGGAAATGACATTTGCAAAGGTCAGCCCCTTTGGAATACCGGCTTCCATAATGAAGCACGCAGTAGCTCCGGAACCTGAAATAAAATCACAACCGTTACGGTCGAGTTTGGGTATCGGCTTGGTAAATACCCCGTGGTACTGTGGCGTGAGAACTCCAATACAGTTCGGGCCTATCAGTGCTCCGTTGTATTTATCAATCTGTTCAACGATTTTCTTTTCAAGAAGTCTTCCCTCTTCACTCGTTTCGCTATATCCGGCAGAAATAATAATAAAAGCTTTGGTATTTTTTTGCTCGGTCAGCAACTTAACTATTTCGAAAGTATATTTTGCTGCAATTGCTATAATCGCCAGGTCAACATCGGGAAGGTCGGCAGGATTTTTATAACTTTTTATTCCCTGCACTTCATCCTCCTTTGGATTTGTAACATACAACGTTCCGTCGTAACCTCCGTCAATAATATTTTTCAGCACCTTACCTCCCGGTTTGTGTGTGTCGTTTGAGCCACCCACAATAACAATACTTTTGGGATAAATTAATTGCTCATTAATCATTACTTATTTTGTTTATAAATTCCTAATCCCGGTATTTATCAAGCCATTCCCCGTTTAAATTAAAGAAACGTCGCTAAACAACCATTATTTTCTTGTGACCGCGAAAGTAGAAATTATTTTCCAACGACAGGGAAATTAGAAAAAGTTTGTTTGAGTTTGCAAACAGCCACAGCCGTCAGGCAAACGACGACCGGATATAGTTTTCAAGTTGGACAAAATGTTCGGAACTGATAGCATAAACAGTTATTTCAACAATAGAAACCGACTTGTCTTCAGAATCAACCGGGCGTATTTTCGGCTCCCTTTTCAGCGATGACCAGGGAGATGTTATAATAGCTACCTTGATGCGTTCCATTAACTCCGGAGAAATGGAAACGCCGGCAATCTCAAGCCTGAAAGTATGGCTTAATACATTTTCGGAAGGATGCGATTTCACAATAATATTCCCCAAAATTTTACTGTAAGGGATATAAACGGTTTCGCCCTTCTCTGTTTCGAGAATAAGGTTCCTGCTCTCAAATCCGGAAATCCTTCCCGAAAATTCACCTGTTTGAACCATCTCGTTTTTCACAAACCTCCCCGAAGCCTTAAAAACGGCACCTGCAATAAAATCGCGCAAGGAAAACCAGGAAACCACAAGAACAAAAAGAGAGAGTATTACGGAAAGTTCCAGAGCAAAAAGCCTGTTGCTTTGCCACAAATACTGTATTGCCCAGATTACATAAACAAACCAGACTGCCATCTCTATAACCGGCAAATAATTCACCAGTACCTTTCTGATTTTCTTTCGCACGGGAATAAAAGGCAGAAACCTGTTTAACAATCTGAAGAGAATAAAAATTATAATGGCAATTAAAAGGAAAAGATAAATCTCCCCTTTCGATAATTCCCAAAAATCAGTTGTCATTGATTTCATATTTATTTAGTTTCTTACAACACACCTTTTGATCTTAAAAACTCAACAACAAACGAATAAACCGCACTATCAATATCATATAACCCGCTATCGCTTCGCCTGATTAATATACCCGCTCTTTCCATATTCTCCAGTTTTTCTTTTAGCTCCCGCAATTTTTTCCCCTTTTTCTCTCCCCCGTTTTCAGGAAATAAAATCCGGGCTAATCTTCCAAATGACATCGCTCGGTGCAATGCAATCTGAGTCAAAATAATATACCAATCCGTATCCATCCTCTCAAACACCTGGATATCAGGATACACAGGCTTATCAATTGCAATATGGTTCTCCTTCACATCCTCAATATTTGCAATCCAGGAATACATCAAATCTCCCACATTACCCTTCGTTAAGGAAAAATATCTTGAGAACAACCTCGCATAGTCCCAATTGCCGGGAATAGGATTTTTCCTGTTGGCAAACCTGAGTTTATAACTTCCCGAATTGTGTCGCACCATAACAGCCTCCTGTAACTCCTCGGCATTCATAGGCTGTAACCGTATCACATTTAAAAAATAGCTGCCGATATCAATTATTCGTGATACAAGATTAAGAGAAAAACTGTTCATCGTGACAATAAACAGGTGTTTTTGACCAAATTTTGATATTAGCCGGATTAATTCATTGACAGCTTCCATACCATTAATACTTCGTTCGGTAAATAGTTCAAAGTCATCAAAAACGATCACGGAATTCTCAGACAACTTACTAAGGATAATATCAGGTGATTCGTCCGTCTCAAAGGTATCGGAAATAATCTTCCTGAAATGTTTCTTATCCGGGTTTCCTTCTATGGGAGGAATTACATAATATGTTTTAGCCTCGTCAAGAAAACGATGAACAATATACTGAACAAAGAAAGTCTTACCCGACCTTCTGTCACCTGTTATCATAATCCCACCCTGGCGACCTTCTTTAAAACGTCTGATTGATTTTTCAGTTTTCTCAAGTTCATATCTCCTTCCAACCCAAAACTCAAAAAGGTTCGACTGGCTGCTAAGAAACAACTGGCGGTAATAAAACGGTATTTTATCACTTTTAGCCGGACTTATTTTCACCGTTTCGACGACATTCAACAGGTCATCCAAATCCGATCCGGCAGAGTTTTCAGAAATGACTTTTCCGGCCTGAATTATACCCGAACTTTGCCTGTACCATATCTGCCCGATAAGATGATTGGCATATTTTTTCACTTTTACAGCAGAATCTCTCAACAGGTTCAGATGCTTTCTCGTCTCTTCGCTCCACACATAATGCTTTAGGTTACTTGTGTTACGGGTAAAAGCAGTAATTGAAAAAACATCTTCAAGTTTTTGCAACTGAGGATAAAAGAGATCATCAACCTGTTTCATAAGGATTTCCGCCTCTTTCTCAATCGTATTCAGCTTGTCAAGTTGCTCGCTAATAAGTTTTGCACCGTCAATATCCGGCTCTTCACCGGCAACATTAAAGGAGAGAGAACTGACAACCTCTTTTAAAATAACATCAAGCTCTCCGACCTTTTCTCCAACAGGTCCCATAGAGTGATAAACAGGCTCAATACATTTTACCTGAACAAGATAGTTAAGAAGCTGTGAAGCCGATATATTAAAAGTCTTAAGATAATCGAACTGCAGGTTTTCAAAATCATAAAACGACTCTTTTTGTATAATCTCAACCGTTTCCGGAAAATTCCTTACGGAAAGCTGGATTTTCCTTCCTGTTTCATTGAGCGAATCGCGAAAAAATACTTGCAGGTTATCACGATTTCCATACTTCTCAATAAATGCAGATAAATCGTCGCTTTTCCATTTCCCCTTTTCATTAAGATTCATTAACACCCGGCGCAGCTCTTTAACACTACTGATAAATTTACTTTCGTAAACATTTTCAAACCTTCGCCACAGGTTTATATATACAGTCCCTATTTTTGATTTGACTGACATCAGCCAGGCTTCAAGATATGCATAACCGTAAAGTAGTGACTGGCTTCTGAGCCAATTATGCGGAAGTATATCCAGTCTGTCACGAATTTCAGCAGCACTCTTTCTTCCCATCCGATTCTTAATATTATTATTTGTATCAGGCTGTACCAGTTTAACACTAACCTCCCGGATAATCTCATAAATATCTTTTTTCAAAGAAGATGACAATGAAGCAAATAGCTCTATGTTACTTCCTTTTATCTTTTCAAAAAGTTCATTTACCTTTTCCCGTTCAGCCCTAACCATATCCAAAGTCAGATTTTGCTCTGACAACTGCATCCCAAAACCGCTAAAGCAATCGGCAACCGAGCGTGTGTATTCACGTGCGGAAGTAATGTTGCGGAATCCGGCAAGACCGAATCCTGTGAACATTCCGAACAAAGCTTTGTAAGCCTTTCCCGGAAAATAAGATTTCACCAGCTTGCGATATTTTATACTGTATTTAACTTTCCCGCCCGCAAAAAGTTTTTTAAACCGCATAAGTAAGTAAAACAGCCTGAAAGCGAAATTCTTACTTTTATAATTTTTAAGAGATTTAACATCAATATCTGTGATCAGTTTGTCGGGAATATCCGACAATATGTCATCCAGCCGGCTCAGGTAAACTTCTATTCCCGATTTAAGAATTTTGCTCTGATGTTTTGATTCGGTATGAATTAGATTTTGCAGATGCTTTCTGTACTTAACAATATAGTTCTGCAATAATTTCAGAATACTGCTGTTATTGACAACCTCATTATTTTTCAGTTTTGTCTCAAGAGCATCAAAGCTTTCATTTGCAAGTTGATTCAGAGATGTCAGAAATCCGGCATACCACTCGGCAGAACTGTTAAGCACATCATCGTCAATCCCCGACAACAATTCATCAAGCTCACTCTTTAGCGATTTGAGAGCTGTTTCAGGCTCAGGATCAACGGGAAAGATTATCTCGGGAACACTTTCTTTTATTTGTGCCTCGAGACTTGCTTTCACATCTACTTTTTCAACAACACCATCTGATCCGTCAAAAGCCGACACATTATATTCCTTAAAAAAGGATGATGCTTTTATTAGTAAAACCGTTCCGACATTTCGACAAAGATTGTTTGTTCTTTCAATAAAATCTTTCTCTCTCCCATTATGAAGTTCAGGGATACCGAGAATCACAAGGTCGGCATCATTCGATTCGGACTCAATAATTTCATAAAACGGACGATTTACAATTTCATTATTTATCACCAGTACTTCACCCCGAATCCTCAAATCGTCAAGCATTGCTTCCGCCTCCTTTTGTATCCTCGACTTTTCATCATTTTTCCTGTTGACAATCAGCAACCTGATCACCGAGTCCCTCCAATTCTCAGACAGCCATATAAACTTAACGAGTGAAAGTGCAAACTTCCCGTTGTTTCCCCTGCCGCGCCACCAAATATCAATTTTTTTTCTTTTTCCGAATCCGAATCTGAAGTCATAATCCATCAATAAGATATTCAAATCAAGCTCGGTAAGTACGTTAATTGTCTTTGGAAACCTGACGGGATTCCGGCTTTGCTTTTCCCAGTTAAAAAGCACCGTATTCGGCTCTATACCGGAAAAACCGTATGTACGTGCAATCATCTCCACACCTTCATAGTAGTCCTTGCACTCCTGCTTACGGGTAAAAACACCTTTGAACTTTCTGCTCTCTTCCGTTTTTAACGACTGTTTGTGTTTTGGAAAAAGGACATTGGCATTTTTATTTTCGATAAGATCAAAATTTGAGAGCATCCCCAACCTGCCCACAAGGTCTTTTCCGAATTCAATCAAATGTGGTTTTGCCTCGGTATTACTGCTAAAAAGCATAATATTGGGCTGCCAGTTCCGCTCTTCCTGCTTTTTATTGTCCATCTCGTGCAATGACGACCGGATTACAGATTGCCAGACACTTCGCCACACATCGCCAAAATCAAGTTCAAGAACTTTCTTTTTCAGGAAAAAATAGATACTGAACATAATGATCAGCGAAAGGATCATTGCAACAGTATCAATTTTAAACATAATGCCGAAACTTGCAATAAAACCGACAATCCCGACCCATTTTGATATTCTGAACGAGGGGCGGAAATCCGAGCTTGCCCAGCGTTCAAGGGCAAAAGCCAAATTGATAAAGCCGTAAGCGGCAATATAAAACATTGATACTATTCCCGCAATCACATCCAGCTCTCCAATCAGAATACCCGCTTCGGCAAGCAGAAAGGTAAAGATAAGAGCATTTCTGGGTTCATTGTTAATACCGAAACCCTTACCTAAAAATGCAGGAGTTATTTTATCTTTTGAAATAGCCTGAATGATTCTTGGTCCTCCGAGAATACCGCCAAGAGCCGAACTCAGTGTGGCACCCCAAATACCGGCAACAACAAACGGCGAATACCAGGCTATCTTCATCAGAAAGTTCGTATCATTCAACAACATATCCCTGTCAACAAAGAGTGCAAACAATATTGCAAGCGATATATATACCACAAACCCTACTGCTATTGCAGCCATCGTACCCACAGGAATGTTCTTCTTCGGGTCTTTCAAATCACCTGACATTGCAACACCGGCCGTAAAACCCGTTACGGCAGGAAAAAAGATTGCAAAGACATACTCCAAAGATTTATCCCCGGCAGGTTTCAAAATTACTGTTGCCGATTGAAAGTCAACATTCATAAAAACACCGGCAAAAACCGATATAAGAGAAAGGACTATGGCTCCAAGAATGATATATTGTGATTTAATCGCAAGAGAAGTGCTGATAAATGCAATTATTACAAGAAGCAACAACACAGCAGAACCGACAATACGATAGCTTTCAACCGACGGCACCAACCCGAGAAAATCGCTTATCTCTTTAATAGACAGAAAATTCTCAGTAAATCCTATTATATATAATGAGATGCTCAATGCTGTCCCGATAAAAATAGTGATTCCGATGGAACCACCCATAGGCAGACCGAGACTCCTTGATAAAATATAATAGATACCGCCTGTCCGTATTTTTTTATCCGTCGCAATCGAAGATATACTCAATCCCGTAGTCAAAGAAATAACATGAGCCAAAACAATAATTCCTATGGCTGCAATAAGACCCGCCTGACCGACTACCCAGCCAAGACGCAAAAACATTATAACACCAAGAATAGTGAGGATTGAAGGTGTAAAAACACCTGAAAAAGTTCCGAATTTTTTTTGCGCCGGCATATAACCTACATATTTTTAATATGTTACAACAAATTAATCTCCGATGTATATTTAAAAATAGTCAGTAAAGATAATATTTTTGGTTTAAATCAAAAATTTAATATTAAAATAAAATCTTGAAAGGACTAAAAAGTCACCGTTCTATTTCGCCATATATATCCACCAGTCTGACAGCCTCAACAGCTTCCTTAACATCATGAACGCGCAGTATGTTTGCTCCGTTCAGCAAGGCTACCGTATTAAGAACCGTTGTTCCGTTTAGTGCTTCGGAGGGTGAAATATTCAAGACTTTATTTATCATTGACTTACGCGATATTCCGACAAGAACCGGAAATCCCAAATCTTTAAATATTGAAATATCTTTAAGAAGCTCGTAATTGTTTTTGAGTGTTTTCCCGAAACCGAACCCCGGATCCAAAATGACATTACTTGTAACGCCGACATTTTTCAACTTCCGCAACTGATTTTTAAAAAAGTATTTAACCTCCTGAACCACATCAACATATTGCGGATTATCCTGCATATTACGGGGTGTGCCTTTTATGTGCATCAATACATAAGGCACGTTCAAATCCGCAATTGTCGTGAACATATCATCATCAAATGTTCCTCCGGAAATATCATTAATAATATGAGCTCCATTTTCAATGGCAATTCGTGCAACATTGCTCCGGAAGGTGTCAACGGAAAAAATTGCCTCGGGAAATTTATCAATCAGCAGGCGCAAAGCCGGTATCAGGCGGTTCAACTCCTCCTCTTCCGTTATCTCATCTGCTCCCGGACGACTTGAAAATGCTCCGACATCAATAATTGCAGCACCCTCATTTAACATTTTATCCGTCTGAAATAATATGGCATCTTTTCCCGAGTATTTTCCTCCGTCAAAAAAAGAATCCGGGGTAATATTCAGGATACCCATAACCACAGGAGACGAGAGGTCTATAGACCGTTTTTTTACATTTAATAAAAATGATGTACTTTTATCCATCTAAAATAACAAACTTCATTTAAGTTTGCAAAAGTATATTAATTCAACTTAACGTGGAATATTTACGTCATTTTAAAATCGGCAAAGCAAGGATTGTCAACATTCTTATATTGACGGCCATTGTCTATAATATGTTTAACATTCATTACTGGACACATAAAAACAGGGTGATTTATAATGATGTGATCTCCTATTATGCTTACCTTCCGGCAACAGTTATATACCACGATTTGAGTCTGGATTTTACACGTGACAGTTCCGATTATTTTGCAGATAAATTCTGGCCGCTGAAAACACCCGAAGGACGAAATGTTATAAAAATGTCAATGGGCCTTTCATTTTTGTATGCACCGTTTTTTGTTGCGGGGCATGTTATGGCAAAACTCACAGATTATCCTGCCGACGGTTTTTCGTTGCCTTACAAGATGCTTTTAAATCTCAGTGCTGTATTTTATCTTGCTTTGGGGCTCTTTTTTCTCAGAAAAGTACTTGAGAAATATTTCAATCAAAAGGTTGTCATTATAACTTTGGTAGCAACGGTTTTGGGCACAAATCTTTATTTTTACTCGGCTGTTGAGTCAACAATGCCTCACGTTTATCTGTTTTCCCTATTCTCTGCATTCCTTTATCTGACAATAAAATGGTACGAGAATCCTGATATGGAAAAAGCTATTATTATCGGACTGCTCGGCGGATTAATAACTTTGATCAGGCCCACCGATATCTTACTGGCTGTCTTCTTTTTTCTTTGGAATGTGAAATCGGGCAGGGAGCTGAAGCAGCGTTTTATGTTTTATGTAAAGAACCCCCGTTTTAAAATAGCTATGGCTCTTTCCTTTTTCGTTATCTGGATACCGCAATTTGTTTACTGGAAATATGCTACCGGACACTGGATTTACTATTCGTATAATGATGAAGGATTTAATTTTTTACACCCGCATATTATTGACGGGCTCTTCAGCTATCGAAAAGGGTGGTTGGTTTATACACCTGTAATGATTCTTGCAATTTCAGGACTTGCAATTTCATTCAAAAAATTTAAAACCGTTTTTTATCCCACATTAGTTTTTCTTGTTTTAAATATTTACATCATAACATCCTGGTGGTGTTGGTGGTATGGCGGCAGCTATGGTAATCGCCCCTTTATTGACTCCTACCCTCTTATGGCACTCTCTTTGGCTGTTTTTATTAATTGGGTATTGCTACGGAAAAAGTTAATCGGAATTGCTGCGCAAATAGTTATTGTACTCCTTATTTTGCTTAACATTTTCCAAACCTGGCAGTATTACGGAGGTGATATTCATCACGATGCAATGACAAAGAAAGCATACTGGAAGCTCTTTCTCAATCCTTTTCCCGACGACACCTACAAACAATTTCTGGACCATCCGGATTACGGCAAACCGGATTAATTGTAAATCATTTAAACTCTATTGTCAATCTTTTATATATTTTTGCAGTTTTGTCAACTTAGAATTTTTATCAGGATTATGAAGTTATAAAAAGTTGTTTAAAGTTAGTTTACGAAAAATGGATCTAATGCTCAATTAATCGCAAATGGAAAAAACATTACAACAATTTGAAAAGATAATCGCGATGTGCCGGGAAGTCTTTTTAAACAAGATGAAAGATTATGGCAGTGCCTGGCGTATTTTACGCCCCTCTTCACTTACCGATCAGATATATATTAAGGCAAACCGGATCAGAAGCATTCAGGAAAAGGGAGTGAGTAAAGTTAACGAGGGTATCAAACCCGAATTTATAGGTATTGTCAACTATTCGGTTATGGCGCTGATACAGCTTGAACTTGGCTCTTCCGAAGAAATCACAATGGATCCGGAAAAAGCTGTTTCGCTGTACGATAAATATATTAATGGGGCAATGTCGTTAATGACCGACAAAAACCATGATTACGGTGAAGCCTGGAGAAACATGAGGATAAGCTCTCTAACAGACATTATACTGATGAAGCTTCTGAGAATAAAACAAATAGAGGACAATGACGGGAAGACCTTCGTTTCGGAAGGCCTTGATGCCAATTATAACGATATTATCAATTATGCCGTTTTTGCTCTTATTCAACTTGAAGAAAGCTCCAATCCCGAATTTTAGATGCCGATGATGACAACAAAATCAAAATCCGCGTTAACCTGGATATTTATTTTCACCGTTCTGTTTTCAGGGTATCTGATACGCAGGATTATTGATTTCAACTCATTATTTATCACATTACTTATAGCTGAAATTGTTGTTGCGGCATTCATAAACTGGAGATTTAATCCGCTGCAGGTAGGAGTAGTAAGATCAATTCTCGGATTATTGTTTATGTTTTCCGGTTTTGTAAAAGGTGTTGATCCCATTGGAACACAATATCGCATTTCAGATTACTTTATAGCCTTCGGTACCGAATGGGCAATACCATATTCACTGCCTTTGGCTGTCATCCTGAATGCATCCGAGTTCGTGCTAGGAGCTATGCTGCTGTTCAATATTAAGCTGAAGGTCACTTCCTGGTTAGTGATGATTATGATGACTGTTTTTACTGTCACAACGCTAAACGATGCCATTTACAATCCCGTACCCGATTGCGGCTGCTTTGGCGATGCTCTGATATTAACCAACTGGCAGACATTTTATAAGAACCTGGTTATTGATGCCTTGTTAATGATAGTCTTTTTCTCAAGATTCAGAATCCGCTTCAGCTTTGATACAAAGGTTGAATATGCCCTGATTGTCTCATTTATTCTCGGATTTGTTTGGTTTGAGATATTCAATATTCAGCATTTGCCTGTCATAGATTTCAGAGAGTGGAAAGTTGGAAATAAAATGATTATCGAGGAAAAGAAACCGTTGCAATATTATTTGACCTATAAAAATAAAGATACCGGTGAAATACGGGAATATCTCTCACCCGACTATCCTTACGACGATTCCGTATGGATGTCGAAGTGGGAATTTGTAAAACAGAGAGTGGTTGATCCGAATCCGAAAGTAAGCGACTTAGCTATTGAAGATGAAGCAGGAAATGATGTGACCAATGATATTATTGCCAATCCCGACTTTCAGTTTATGCTGGTTTCATACGATATCAATCGAATGAACATAAAAAAGATGGAGGATATTAAAAAATTCCTGTCAAAATGTAATGAAGACGGATATTCATTTGTATTACTGACAAGCAGTATTCCCGAAGAGGTTCACAGTTTTCTTAATAAATACAATCTCGACATTGATTATTATTTTGCCGATGACGTTTCCCTTGAAGCAATGGTACGAGCAAATCCCGGATTAGTCTTGTTAAAAAATGGCGTTGTACTCGGCAAATGGCATTATAATGATTTTCCGGATTTTGAGGATTTCAAACATAAGTTTGTTGATAATTAATTTATTTTTTCAAATATAACTTTTTTCAAATTAGTACTTTTGACAACCGAATAACAAGATAAAAATCAGATTATGAGAACACAAATAGTAGCGGGCAACTGGAAGATGAACAAAACATTTCAGGAAGCCGACGACCTTATAAACGATATTGTTGAGTTTATTAACAATAATGACATTGGAAATACGGAAGTGATAATTTGTCCTCCGGCAGTCTATCTTGAACTTGCATCCGATTCGGCAAGTGAGACAGACCTTTTTGTTGGTGCCCAAAATGTAAGCGAACATGAATCCGGAGCATATACCGGTGAGATATCGGCAGCCATGCTTGAGTCAATGAAAATTGATTACTGCATCATAGGCCATTCCGAAAGGAGAAAGTATTTTCACGAAACAAACGAAGTTCTTGCAGAAAAAATTAACAGGGCTATTGAGCATAGTCTCAGACCTGTTTTCTGTTGTGGTGAACTGCTTCCCGAAAGAGAGGCAGGAAAACATTTTGACATTGTCAAGACTCAACTTACAGAGTCGCTGTTTCATCTGAAAGAGGATGATTTTGAGGATGTTGTAATTGCCTATGAACCGGTTTGGGCAATAGGAACAGGTGTGACAGCCACATCCGACCAGGCGCAGGAAATGCACGCATATATTAGGTCGTTGATAAAGGAAAGGTATAATGAAGATGCTGCTGAAAACACAACAATCCTTTACGGAGGAAGCTGCAATCCGAAAAATGCCAAAGAGCTGTTTGCAAACAAAGATGTTGACGGCGGACTGATTGGCGGAGCATCATTAGTAGCGGAAGATTTTATCAAAATTATTAAATCATTTTAGTCTTAAAGAAATCTGCAAACTCCGAATCATGGATTACACTGAGGTAACTTTCAAAATCGAATCCAGTTATCCGTTAACGGATATACTGATTGCGGAATTATCGGAAATCGGTTTCGAGAGTTTTGAAGAAGGTAAAGATTTCTTAAAAGCTTTTATACCGGCAAAAACCTATGATAATGAGCGACTAAAGTCAATCCGGATTATTGAGAAAGAGAAAAACGGCATTTCATTCACAGAAAAATTAATTAAAGAACAAAACTGGAATGAAGTTTGGGAAAGCAACTTCCAGCCTGTAACAATTGGGAATGATGTTTATGTCAGGGCACCATTTCACAAAAAAGCAGAGGACGTAAAATATGAAATAATAATTGAGCCTAAAATGTCATTTGGAACAGCACATCACGACACCACATCTCTTATGATTGAGCAGATGCTTGATGAGAAAATAGAGAACAAATCGGTTCTTGATATGGGATGTGGTACCGGAATTTTATCAATATTAGCCGAAATACTTGGTGCTTCAAATGTTGTTGCAATTGATAATGATGAATGGGCTTATAATAATGCACTTGAAAACCGCCGGAAAAATAAATGTAAGAAAATTGACGTTAGATTAGGCGACAGTAGTGCGTTAAAAGATGAAATGTTCGATGTTATCCTTGCAAATATCAACAGAAATGTTCTTCTGAAAGATATGCAGGTGTATCACGATCATTTAAATGATAACGGCATCCTGCTTTTAAGTGGTTTTTTAATCGAAGATGTGGAATTGTTAAAAGATGAAGCTAAAAAAATAGGTTTGATTTTCAGCAGTATGATGATGAAGGATGATTGGATTGCCCTGAGATTTTCTAAAGACAGCATCATTGAAAAATGAAGAATTATCGTACAATTATAATTATATTTACACTTCTGCTATTTTCACCGGCAGTTATCTCCCAACGGTTTACTCATTTTTCCGAGGACTCCCAGACCTTTCTTAAAGAACTTGACTCATTTTTCGGAACTGTTAGCCATAAAGGTAACAAAAAGAAATGTGAGGCTCTTATGGAAAAGTTTACCGAATACTGGAACACGGGAACATACAACAAAGAGTTTAAGGACAGCATTAAAGTTGTAAGCAACCTTCTGCTAAAGCGCAGGTTACGGCCATACCCCCATTTTTATAATTTCCTGTCAAGTATGAACGGGATTATGGATTCCGATCATCCTACGGATAGTTATAAGGCTTGGTATAAAAGCCTTGTTATTCTCGCCAATGATAAAAGGAGCATAAAGCATATTACCACTTTTCTTGAAGTTAGTAATAATTTGATAAACAACTTAATCATATACAAATCAAGAGGAGTTACCTGGAAAACGGACTCCTATGATTTCATATTCAAACAAGATTCGGTTCCCGAAGTGGATTTCTCAACCTTTACGCTTAAATGTTATGCTAATAAGGATAGTTCTGTAATCTACAATACAAAGGGAACTTATTTTCCTCTGCAAAACAAATGGTTTGGCGTTAACGGAAAAATAAACTGGACACGTTCGGGCTTTGACGAAGATACCGTTTATGCCATTTTGGGGAAATATGAAATATATATGGGATTTTCACGGTTTCATGCCGACTCAGTTACGTTTTATCATAAAAAATACTGGAAAAGCCCATTACTTGGCAGCCTGGAAGAAAAAGTATTATCAAATGTTACACCTGAAAAGGCAACATACCCCCGGTTCAGTTCTTATCTTAAAAGAGTACCTATAAAATCCGTGTTTAAAAATATTGATTATGTGGGTGGTATTGAGATGCAGGGCAGTAAACTAATAGGTTCGGGTGATAAATATAATGACGCTATTCTCACAATTAAGAAAGGGAAGAAAGATTTTATTGTAATACGTTCAAAAAACTTTGTCATCAGACCACACCGGATATCTTCCATACTCTCCTCTGTTGCAATCAGATACAAAGAGGACTCCATCTATCATGCAGACATACAGATGAATTATGTGGATGGAAATAAAGAGCTTGCCCTCGTCCGATCGGGTGAAGGATTATCCAAAAGTCCGTTTTACGACTCATTTCATAACCTTGACATTTATACTGAAGCCGTTTACTGGAATATGAAAGACAGCATAATGGATTTCAGGGCAGTTAAAGGGGCAACAGGCTTGTCACGTGCGGTTTTTGAATCAAGCAATTTCTTCTCGGCGGGAAGATACGAAAAATTGCAGGGTATTGACAGAATCAATCCCCTCAATGCCATTCAGGAGTATTGTCAAAAAAACAACACCAATGAATTATACCTTAAAGACTTATCTTTATATATGAAAATTCCTCAGGAACAATTGATAGGAATGCTCGTAAACCTTTCAAACAAGGGTTTCGTAATATACAATCCTTCGGATAAAAAAGCCGTTGTAAAAGATAAACTGTTTGACTACATAAAAGCTATTGCCAAAAAAATTGATTACGATGTTATTCAATTCAATTCGGAGACATACAACCTGAAGAATGCAGCCCTCGAACTCGACAGCTTTGCTTTACGGCTTTACGGTGTTCCTTTCGTTTTTCTCAGCGATTCTCAAAATGTGTTTATATACCCCGATAACCGGCAACTGTTAGTCAAGCAGGGTATGGACTTTGAATTTACAGGGAGAGTTCACGCCGGACTTTTCGACTTCTTTGCAAACCAATGCGAATTTAACTATAGCCAATTTAAGCTTGACATGCCTTCAATAGATTCTATGAGGTTTATGGTTCAAAGCTTTGAGCCGGATGAATACGGCAAACATCCGCTGGTTGCAATAAAAAGTGTTGTTGCCGACTTGGGAGGAGACCTGATTATTGATGATGCCAATAATAAGTCAGGCCTCAAAAACTTTCCCCAATACCCTTTGTTTCACAGCACAAAGGACTCGTATGTTTATTATGACAAGCCTGAAATATTTAACGGGATTTACGATAGAGAGAAATTTTTCTTTTATCTATATCCTTTTGACATTGACAGTCTTGACAATTTTAAAACCGAGATGCTTGAATTTAAGGGCTACCTTGCCTCGGCAGGGATATTTCCCGATATGGAACAAACACTTAAAGTACAGGAAGACTACTCTCTCGGATTTAAGGCTAAAACACCTCCGGAAGGCTTGGCTGCTTATGAAAAAGGTACATTCTTTTCCGATTTGCAGCTTAGCAATAAAGGATTACGCGGCAACGGGTCGCTTCAATATTTAACCTCTACGTCCTGGTCTGATGATTTTATTTTCTTCCCCGATTCTTGTAATGCAAATGCCAAGAATTTCGTTGTTAACGAGCAGTTAACTCCCATTGAATACCCTGCTGTCAAAGGCATAGATGTCTCCATACACTGGGTTCCGTATAAAGATTTTATGGTTGCAACACCCAATGAAATTCCAATGGATATGTTTGGCGGTCAATCAAAGCTTTACGGTTCATTTATTCTGACTCCCGAACAATCAATGGGTAACGGGAAAATCAGTTTTGAGAATGCGGAAATGCAATCCGAGCTATACAAATTTAAACAGCACGAAATTTTTGCCGATACTGCCGACTTTAGTCTCACATCCCGAGAGTTTAATACGTCTGCATTTACAACTCACAACTACAATTCGCATATTGACTTCAATGAAAGAAACGGAAGTTTCGTATCAAATGGCGGTTTGTCACTTGTTGAATTCCCTGTTAATATGTATGTTTGTCTGATTGATGAATTTACCTGGTTTATGGACTCATACGAAATTGCAATGGGTAGTGCGGAGAAAGAAGCCGAAATGGCTAAGTACAATGATATGAGCATACGCAAACTGATTGATGTCCCTCTTGTGGGATCTGAGTTTATTTCAACCCATCCGGATCAGGATTCGCTCAGATTTACTTCCACAATTGCTACATATAGCTTAAAAGATTACATCATTAAAGCTGAAGATGTTAAATATATCAAAGTAGCCGATGCGGCAATATTCCCTTCCGACAGGAAGGTAACCATTATGAGAGATGCCCGGATCAACACATTCTCGAACGTAAAAATACTGGCAAACACTGTCACGCGTTATCACGAAATATATAATGGAGAAATAACTATCAAAGGGAAAAACAGTTATTCCGGCACCGGAAATTATGATTATGTTGATGAAACGGGATACAGACAACAAATCTTCCTGAAAGAGATTGGAGTTGATCAAACATATCAGACAATTGGTAAGGGTTCCGTTTCCGATTCTACAGGATTTTCCATTAGTAACGATTTCGACTTTTCCGGCAATGTCAAATTAATGGCAAACAATCAATTTTTGAACTTCGACGGCGGATTCAGAATCAGACATACATGTAGTGCCGGAGAGCGAAGTTGGGTTAAATTTAATTCCGATATAAACCCAAAAGATATCTATATTGAAATTTCCGATGAGCTCACCAATATGGACGGCGATAAATTGGAGGCGGCTTTATTGTTCTCTCCGGAGATTAACAGATTCTACTCGGGTTTCCTTCAACCGAAACGCAGTAAATCGGATCAGGTTATAATTTCCGCAAGCGGCTATATCAGGTTTGACAAAAAGAAAGAGGCTTATATCATTGGTAGCAGGAAGAAACTAAAAGGAAACACACTTGCCGGAAATCAGCTTATGCTTGAACGGAAGCAATGCGTTCTTACCGCTGAAGGAACATTGAATCTTGGTGTTGACCTGGGTATGGTGAATCTGAAAACTTACGGAACAGTTGTACAATATATTATTCCCGATTCAACGACCTTTGATGTTGTGATGGCTTTGGACTTCCCATTCGATAAAAAAGCAATGGATATGCTGGTGGATAATACTACCGGAAAAAATTTACAGGGAGTAAATGTTAGAAGACCGGTCTTCCTGAAAGCTCTTACGGATATGCTCGGGGAAAAGGAAGCCGACAGGATTGTTTCTGATGTTAACCTCTTTGGCAGACTTAGAAAGTATCCTTCCGGGTTACAGCATACCATACTCTTTTCCGATCTTAAACTGAAATGGAATTATGCTACAAGATCATATATTTCCAGAGGTCTCGTCGGTCTCGGGGGTATAAATGATCAATCCGTCGGTAAGTATTTTGACGGATATGTTGAAATTGCAAAAAAACGCACGGGGGATGTTGTCAATGTCTATCTTGAGTTTGACAGAAGAAAATACTGGTATTATTTCAATTACAGAAATAATATGCTGCAAACAATATCATCAAATACCGAATACAATAACCTTATCAGAGATACTAAAGATGATAAACGAACCTTTAAAGGCGAAAAAGAAGGAAGTGAATATAGGTACATCATCTCCAATTTGAGAAAGAAAACCGACTTCCTGAGACGGATAACAAATGCTTTTTAACTCCCGGGAAATAAATTCCAGAAATGAGAAACTTTCCTAATCAAGGATATTTTCTAATTTTCAAAACCTTTTTCCCAAACTTGCGTACAAACCTCATAATTAATACTTTCAAAAAATGAAGAAAAAGTTGGTATTATCAATAATAATGGGGTTTATAATCCTTATCAGTTCGGAAACCGGCTTCTCACAGGCAAGCTCCACCGCTGAAAATGAGCTAATTAACAATGCTGAAAAACTATTCGGCAATAGTAATTTCAAAAGTGCAATGCCGTTGTATGCACATTTGGTAAGTGTACATCCCGAAAACGCAACTTTCAATTTCAGATATGGAGTTTGTGCATTATTTGCCAAACGGGATGACAAAAAAATTCCGGTAAAATATCTGACAATAGCAGAAAAAAAGATGCAGGGCAATTCCGACCTTGACTTTTATCTCGGTCTGGCATATAATTACAGTCAGGATTATGCCAAAGCCCTAAAATACTACAACTTATACCTGAACAGTGCTGCTTCCGATTCTCCAAGGAAAGAAGAGGTACTTAAATCGGTTAACTCCTGCCTTAACGGACTATCCTTGTCAGGGAAAAAACTCATTTCGGAAATTACAGATAAAACATCATTCGATAAAGACAACTTTCACCGCGGATACTATGCCGATGATTTGAATGGAACTCTAATTGTAAAACCTGATATTTTTAAAACAAAAGCAGACAAAAAAAGTGAAGAGATAACTTTTGTTTATTTGTCCGAACCGCAAGGGACTTGCTACTTTTCAAGTTACGGAGATGAAGAAAACGGAAATAAAGACATTTACAAGTCGTCTTTGATGGAAAATGACGAATGGAGTAAACCGGAAAAAATCTCTTCCGTGGTCAACACACAATTTGATGAAGATTATCCGGTTGTAACCGATAACGGCACAACTCTCTATTTTTGTTCCAAAGGACATAACTCTCTCGGAGGTTATGATATTTTCGTATCAAAACTTGACAAAGAAAAGAATGAGTGGAGTGAACCAGAGAATATGGGTGTTGGAGTAAATTCACCTTTTGACGATATACTTTTCATTCCTTGCAAGAACGGAGATATGGCATACTTCTCTTCCGACAGAGATAATTCGGATGACAATATAACGGTATTTAATGTAAAACTGAATAGTGACGGTTCAACACGGCAATTGGCTCTTGCCGAAGCTTTACCACAGGAAAAAACAAACCCTGCAACAACAACAGAGACAGTTGAAACAGATAAGACAGATCTTATTGCTCAAAAATCAATTCAGGAAGAAAAGCCTTCCGATACAAAGGTGGCAGGTACAAAATCCACCGCTTTTATGCAAAGAGAAAAGCTGTTAAAGGAACGAAGCTATGCCCGTTCGCTGACTGACAGCGCTTTTCTCTTTGTCGCAAACACAAAAAATGAAATCAGAAGGTTAACAAACACAAGAGAAAGGGTTAAACGAATTTCAAACTATAAGAAACAAAAGGCCGAAAGCACCTTATCATCTCTTGATTCATTGATGAAAAGTATTGAAAATATCAGTGATATCGAAATTGTTAAAAGTGAACTTGAAAAGGCTAAAAGCCTGAAGCGGGAATATTGCGTATTGACGGCTGCGGCAACTGAGGCCAACGAGATGGCAAAAGACCTTTCGAGCCGGATTATCGCTAAGGAAAACGAACTTGCTACCCTTAAACAATTTGCCGGCCGTATCCAGTTAAATTCGGTATCCGGTGATATTGACTCCATTAAAACCCTCTTTACCGAAGTTAAAATCAAAATGGACGGAACTGAAATGCCAAAGGATATTTCAAAAGATATTATGCTGATATCTTCGGAAAAATTTGAATATACCGTTCCCGAAAAGGAACTTGCCTTTGCAGATGAATATCTGAAACAAAAAGAAGAGGGTACAGACCATGTGCACACCGGAACCTTTGATAAAGTAACGGTTTCAACAACCATTGCGGCAAGTGCTAAACATCCTGCACCTGCAGAACCGGCAGTTATTAAACCTGCAAATACCTATACCCTTGTTTTGGCAAACACAGAGCCCGAAGATGAAGATATTGAAGTCCGTTTTACAAATGATGTCACACCTGTAACTCCTGTTGAAACAATTAACATTGATGCTCTTGCAATGAACGAGCAGCTTCCGGATGACAATATTGAAATCAGGTTTTTCAATGACATCACACCTGTAGCTCCCGTTGAAACAATTAATATTGATGCTCTTGCAATGAACGAGCCACTCCCGGATGACGACATTGAAGTTAACTTCAACATTGATACCGACACTTCCGTTCCCGTTGAAAATGTAATTGCAAAACATCAGACAATTGCAAAGAATGATCAAAAAACGGAATCATATTCGGAGATTAACACTCTGAAAAATAATAATAGTTCAAACGACGAATATGCCGGATTAGCATATTTCAAAAGCTCCTTCGTATTGCCCGGTGAGATTGAGACATCCAAGACAGATTCCGAAATACTGGAACTTGCCACAGGCGATCCAGCTAAACTCTCTTATGAAGAATTGCTGTTTGCAGCCGGGTTGGCTCCCTCCCCGTCAAAAAGTCTTGAAATTCTCGATTTTGCGTTTGTTAATGCTGACCGCGACTGGAGAGCATATAACAATGCCGCTGCCTATGCTATTGAGTTAAAGGATTATAATCGCGCTAAAGTATATCTGAAACAGGCATTAATGATCACGGATGATAATGGAATGATAGAAAATAATATTGGAATACTGGCTTATCATACGGGCAACTATGAAATTGCCGAAAAACATTTTATTGCGGCGGAAAAATTGGGCGAAAACTCAAATCATAATCTGATGGTGCTTAAATATGAAATTGAACGGAGCAACCGGAATACCGGAAATAAAGTGGACACTACCGTTGAGCCTGATGAGCTTATCGGGGATATAATTGATTATTTCCCTGCAAACGAATAGCCCAACAACATAGTTCGGCATAAGCAAAATACCGGTATGCAGATAACTTTCCCTGTTTCCCGTATTCAGGTATGTCTTAACTTCCTTATGTTTAACTCTCTATATCAACTCTTTAGCAGACTTCTCCAAACCATTGTATTGCTCTGAAATTCAATTGTTTGAAAAATTGTTAAGAAATTGCCATTAAAAATCCTTTGTCAATTAAAAAAATATATAATTTTACCCTTGAATAAAATTTGTCGAAACACGAAAAATTTATGATATGAAATTTATAATTTCAAGTACTGTTTTACTTAAGAACCTGCAAATGATCAGCGGTGTTATCAATTCCAGCAACACCCTGCCGATCCTTGATGATTTCCTGTTTGAGCTTAGCGAAGATGCATTGACAATTACAGCCTCGGACCTTGAGACAACGATGTCGGTAAAAGTTCAGCCCGACAAATCTGAAGAACCGGGTGTGGTTGCAATTCCGGCTAAACTTTTATTGGAAACGATCAAATCTTTACCCAATATTCCGGTTACCATTTCAATTGATCCGGAGTCGCTGGCTGTTGAGATTCTTACCGACGGAGGAAAATTCAAGCTTACGGGTCACAAAAGTGACGAGTTTCCTTTGAAACCTACGCTCGAGGACCCGTCTTCGGTTACTTTGGATTCCGAGATTCTCAGAAATGCATTTACCAAAACACTTTTTGCTACCGGCAATGATGAATTGCGCCCGGTAATGACCGGTGTTTTTTGTGAACTCTCAACCGAGGATGTTACTTTTGTTGCAACCGATGCACACAAACTTGTAAGATACAAAAGAAAAGATGCCAAGGCTCCCAAACCCGCATCATTCATCCTTCCGAAAAAACCTATCAATCAATTAAAAAATATCTTGCCTGATGATGTTGATGTCAGAATTGATTACGACCAGACAAACGCATTTTTCGAATATGAAAATGTAAATTTGGTGTGTCGCCTGATTGACGGAAAATATCCCAATTATGATGCGGTTATTCCAAAGGAAAACCCGAATGTTCTATCCGTCGAAAGATTGCTTTTTATCGGCGCTTTAAGAAGGGTTTCTCTTTATGCAAACCAGTCAACAAATCAGGTAAGACTGAAGATAACCGGTCAGGAACTTATCCTCTCTGCCGAAGATATTGATTATGCTAATGAAGCAAAGGAAAGAATTTCCTGCAGTTATGAGGGTGAAGATATGGAAATCGGTTTTAATTCCAAGTTTCTCCTCGATATGCTTAACAACCTTGAATCCGAACGCATACGCATTGAAATGTCGGCACCAAACAGAGCGGGTATTCTTATTCCTGCCGATAATGAAAACGAAAATGAAGATATCCTGATGCTGGTTATGCCCGTTATGCTTAATCAATAGAAGGTTAACCCGTTAATATTTTAAAGCAAGTCACCGACTTGCTTTTTTTGCCGGTACCTGTCGGGTTTTGTTCCGGTTATACCGAAATAAATAAGATGCTGACGGATAAATATCACATTAAATCAAACCGGATTCCGGTATCTGTATAAAGATGAAAGACTGGATTGGAAAATATTGTTTGATTAACGGAAATATTCAACCTGTTGACTCTATCCTTAAATATCTGTCTTTTTCTGAAAAGTCGGTGTATGAGGTGCTTAGGGTTGAGCAGGGTGTGCCATTGTTCGTCGAAGACCACTTTTTCAGATTGGAAAATTCATTTCTGTTATGCGGTAAAAAGCTAAAAATCGCACTGCCTGAATTTAAGGGGGCCGTAACTAAACTTGTTGACAAAAACGGAATAACCGAAGGCCCCGTGAAGTTTGTTTTCAACACGGCAAACGCCGGCACCGACTTCGTTGCATATTTCATGATTCCTCATCGCCCCTCTCCGGAAGAGTACAGGTCGGGGATAAAAACCGTAACCCTCTGTGAAAGCCGCAATAATCCCAATGCAAAAATATGGAATATGCATCTGAGAGAGACCGCTGCCGGACTGATAAGTAAAAATGAGGCTTATGAAGCCATACTGATTGACAATGACGGCTATGTCACAGAAGGCAGCAGATCAAACATTTTCTTTGTCAAAGGTGATACTGTTTTCACACCTCCCGATGAGTTTGTCCTGCCGGGGATTACGCGTAAAAAGGTTATCGAACTTTGCCGGCTGAACGGAATAGAGATCATATTGAAAAGAATCCCACTTAAACAACTCGGCACTTTTGACTCGTCCTTCCTGACCGGGACATCCCGCAAAATCGTTCCCGTCAAATATATTGACGATCTCTTTTTCGATACCAATAATAAACTTGTGAGAAAAATAATGAGATATTTTGATGATTTGGTTAACTCTTACATCTTAAAACACAAAAAATTATGACAAAAAAACCAAAAGGAAATAAAATAGAGAATATCGCCCTCATTGCCATAGTCGTTACCCTCGTCGCACTGTCACTCTTTTTCTTTATCTATTATTTTATAATCCAAACGTGATTACCAGGCTAACCTCTTACTAAAACTCTGTTGAATAAAAAATTAACCGATTATGTTTAATGCCTTAATTCCGCAAGAAATTATTAATAATTAACCGTAAGTTATTGAAAAATAAGACCTGCAATTGCTTGCAGGTCTCGTGTTTTTTCACCTATTTTTGTGAATGAACAAAACTACAAATGCAAAGATAACACCTTTTGGTGGAATACACCTAATCCATAAGAGATTAGTTTCGGAGAAGACAATACAATTTATTGATAATGTGCTTGGTAGTAGAGGTAATAGTGCTCAGTATAAATATTCGGATATTCTATTGAGTAGAATTTATACCTCTTTTTGCGGTGGCAACTCAACAGAGAATGTCAACTACATTAGAGAAAATACGATAAAATCTCTCAAAAAAATTTCAATTCCATCAGCAGATACCATTCTCAGAGGAGATTCAGAACTTTCTATGCCCTGTCAGTTTATAGAAACCGAAACCGGTTCTGAAAACAAAATAAATATAAACACCAAGTTAAATAGGTTCTTAATACGTTCTGCCATAAAGTTTAAACAGTTAGATCCAGATGATAAAGATTTGGTGTATGATTTTGACCATCAATTTATTCCTGCCGAAAAATACGATGCAACTTATAGCTACAAAATTTACAAAAAGCGGAAGAGAGCAGGTCGTCCAATTCGCAACCGACAACACTGCATTAATAAATCTTGTCAATTCCGGCTAACATTACCACTTCTTGGCCACAATGCTTCCCCACAACAGCCTTAACCAAAGTGGGTAAGGGGGATTTCTGCCCCCAAATCTTTGAAATTGAACTTTTTATCGGTTTTTAGTAAAAAAATATTTCCAATTCGTGCAAATTCGTGAAATTCGTGGAAAAATTTTTTCTTTTGCGGATTTTAGGTATGTAAATTCTAATATCCATTTCAAAATATTATCCTACCTTTGTATAAATTTGCAGGGTTGCTTTTCATGCTTACTCTGCATTAACATTTTGCTGTAATGTATTACGTAATAGTTGTTTCGGACGGGACGGGGCGAACGGCCCAGCAGGCTCTTGAGGCTGCGCTGACACAATTTCCGCGTATAAAACCGCAGGTGATTGTAAGACCGGGGATACGCAGTGCGGAACAAATTGAAGAGGTGGTGCGGGAAGCAGTTAGTTATAATGCGCTCATCCTCCACACTATTGTCTCCGACGAAATGAGAAGTGTAATGCTCAGGATATCCCGGAAGTATAATGTTGAAGCCATTGACATTATGGGGCCTTTGTTGCTGAGACTTTCACATCATTTTAAAGATATCGAGCCGTCGGAAAAACCCGGACTTTTTCACAAGCTCAATGAAGCCTATTTCAGGCGAATTGAAGCCATGGAATACACTTTCAGGCACGATGACGGGCTGAGAAGCCACGAGATTGACAAGGCCGATATTGTAATACTCGGCGTTTCACGTACTTTCAAAACACCATTGAGCATTTATCTTGCCACCAAGGGATGGTTTGTGGCCAATATTCCAATAATACTTAATATTGACCCGCCGCAATCTGTTTTCAATGTTGATCCGGGAAATGTTTTCTGTCTTGTGACAAACCCGAAACACCTTGCACAATTGAGAAAATCGAGACACGAACATCTCGGAGGTACAACAGGTAATTATGCCGAATATTCTTATGTTGCCGCCGAATTGAAATTTGCACTGAGGTTGTACCGTCTCCGTCCGAAGTGGACAATAGTGAATGTCACGGGAAAGTCAATAGAAGAGATAGCTTCCGAGATTCTTTCATTGAAACGAAAAAAACAGGATTTCTAACTGATCACTAATTTGATATATAAGTGTTTGCATCACATATTGGCGAAATAGCCGCACTGCTGACAGCCTTTTTCTGGACAACAACGTCAATGGTCTTTGAAATTGCCGGCAAAAGGATAGGTTCTTTAACGGTTAACATCATAAGGCTCTATTTTGCCTTCATAATCTACAGCATTTACCTTTGGATAACACGTGGTATGCTTTTTCCCACAGACGCCACACAGCAGGCTTGGTTATGGCTTTCGCTTTCGGGACTTGTGGGTTTTGTGCTTGGAGATCAGCTTCTTTTTCAGGCATTTGTGCTTATCGGAGCCAGGATTTCGATGCTCATTATGGCATTGGTGCCGCCTCTGACTGCTCTTATGGGTTGGTTGCTCCTCGGAGAAACACTTACCTCTCTGAACATTATAGGAATGATAGTCACAATATCCGGTGTCACTCTTGTTGTTCTGGAACGCAAGACAACTAACGGAAACAACGGAGACAAAAACAAACTGAAACTTTCATATCCGTTGGTTGGTGTTCTATTTGCCTTCGGAGGTGCTGTGGGACAATCGGCAGGACTAGTACTCAGCAAGTTCGGGATGAAAGATTATAATGCTTTTTCCGCTTCGCAAATCCGGGTTTTTGCAGGAATGGTAGGTTTTACAATACTTTTTACTCTCAGGGGAAAATGGAAAAATGTCTCTGCAGGCTTTCACGACAGGAAAGGATTGAAATATACAACCATCGGTTCGGTATTCGGCCCCTTTCTCGGAGTTGCCTTTTCGCTGATAGCTGTACAGAATACCTCCACGGGAGTGGCTTCGACCATAATGTCAATTGTTCCTGTTCTGATAATTCCGCCTGCGGTGATTTTCCTGAAAGAAAAAGTGACTGTAAAAGAGATAATCGGAGCCATGATTGCTGTCACGGGAGTTTCGTTACTGTTTATGGGTTGATAAAGAAAATATAGAAGAAGGCACGTAAGTGCCGTTAGGTACGAAACAGCATTATCCACACAACAGGAGTTACCGTTTTTGATTTTCCTTTTTTTTAAATGTATGGGATATAAAATCCAAAAGTTATCAACTTTCGGATTAACCCGACACTCTGACCATCGCTGAAATCCGAAAGAGCCCGATATAGGAGCCTCTCAGGCAATAAAACACCGGGCTGCCGGAATTTGCAAATCAGGAACAAAATATTGAATATATTTGAAATTCTAAAAAATTGACAATTATTATTGATACTAAATTTCCATTGCGCCCGTCAGCTCCGAGACGGAATCAAAATGATGTCTTTCAAGATAATTTTCTATACCTTTTATTATCTTCACGGGGATCTGCGGGTCAATAAAATTGGCTGTTCCAACCTGGACGGCGGCAGCGCCTGCAAGCATAAATTCAACGGCATCGGTGGCATTCATAATTCCCCCGATCCCGAATACGGGGATTTTAACGGCATTATAAACCTGCCACACCATACGTAGTGCCACGGGTTTTACGGCAGGCCCCGACAATCCGCCGGTTACGGTTGACAAAACGGACTTTCGCTTTTCGGCATCAACAGCCATTCCGAGGAGAGTGTTTATCAGAGAGACAGAGTCCGCCCCCGCTCCTTCAACGCCCTTTGCTATCTCGGCAATGTCGGTAACATTGGGTGACAGTTTCACAATCAACACTTTATCGTAAGCTTTTCTGACTGCTTCGGTAACGGCAATGGCCGAAGGACAGCTTGTTCCGAAAAGCATACCGCCTGCTTTCACATTGGGACAGGAGATATTTAATTCTATTGCGGGAATAGTTTCTATTTCGTTCAATTTTTCGGCAACCTCAATATAATCCTCAACGGTTGAGCCGTTAATGTTTGGAATGATATGAGTATCAAAATGTTTGATACGGGGATATATTTCCTTGATAAAATGATCAACCCCTTTGTTTTGCAATCCGACAGCATTGAGCATTCCCGAGGCGGTCTCGGCCATTCGCGGGTAGTCGTTTCCTTCGCGCGGCTCCAAGGTCATTCCTTTTACGAACATTCCACCGAGCAGGTCAAGGTCGAAAAAATCTTCAAACTCCTCACCGTTTCCAAAAGTCCCCGATGCCGTGGTAACGGGATTTTTGAACTCCAGTCCGCCAATATTTACCCTTAAATCCGCCATTTCAGATAATTTACGTTAAACACAGGGCCTTCCTTACAAACACGCTTATTTCCTTCTATCGTTTCTGTCACACAGCAAAGACAGGCACCAAAGCCGCAAGCCATCATATTTTCCAGTGATACTTCGCAATCAATGCCGTTCCTGTTTGCAATTTTCCCGATTGCTTTCATCATCGGCTCGGGACCGCAGGAATATATCTTATCAAAATGAATATTGCCGGATTTGAAAAGCGAATGACCGGTTACAAACCCTTTTTCTCCTGCCGAACCGTCTTCCGTGGTTGTAAGCACCTTTCCGAAGCCGGAAAAGAGAGAAGAAACAAGCACATCTTTCTTACTTTTCCCTCCAATCAGGAAAGTCACGTCATTGTTATTACTTTTCAAATTTCTTCCGAGTAGGACAAAGGGTGCAATTCCCGAGCCCCCTCCTACAATCAGGACTTTCTTTCCCGGTTCAGGTAGGGAAAACGAATTGCCAAGGGGATATATCAGGCTGACTTTGTCGCCGCGTTTTGCTTCGCCGAGTTTTTTTGTTCCTTTCCCTATTATCTTGATAAAAAAACTGATCATACGGCTTTCATAGTCAACATCAAGGATTGAGAAAGGACGGCGCAGGAAAACGCCCGTAGTGTTTTCAATTTGTATTTCGGCAAAATTTCCCGGAAGGATGTCGGGGATATCAACAGGAGACCTCAAAGTAATGATAAAACTGTCGTTAACAGGGTAACGAACCTCTACTACTACGTGGTCTGCTATAATTTTCGACATTTGCTACTTTGTATCGGAATCCGTTTTTTCTCCGGCTTTTGCTTCGGCTGTCTTTTCTTCCGTTGCTTCTTTGTTGTCACTATTATTATCGGCAGGCTTATCTTCTTCCTTCTCAAATTCAAGCATATTATTTTCCTGCAGAAGGTTATACCACTGAACAACTTTTTTTATATCCGACACATAAACATTTTCCTCGTCATAATTAGGGACTGCCTCTTTGAAAAATTCCTTCAGTTCTTCCGGATCCGACTTATGTGAAAGTGCTTTTTCCCCATCAAGCATATCATAAATCATCTTCAGAACATCTTTCAACGGCAAATCCTCATCAGTCGTAAAGATGCTAATCTCTTCAAGAGAGCTGATGCGCTCGTGACTGAAAGCGGTCATTTTTTTCCCGTCGAGAAATGATTCCACAACCAATCCGTTCTTAGTCTGTGCCAGCATCTTATATAATCCCGGCCTGCCTGTAATCGCTAATATCTTACTTAATTCCATTCTGTAATATTAAAATTTGTGCGCAAAAATAACTATTATACAATACTTGTCAATTAAAATTTAATAATACCTGTATAATTTTCAGGAGAAATGCGTTTCAACTCTTCTTTCACCGCATCGGATACCTTTAATTTATCAATAAATTTATGAATGGCCTCCTTGTCAATTTTTTCATTTTTCCTTGTCAGCTCCTTTAGCTTTTCATACGGTTTGGGGAAACCCTCCCTGCGAAGGATTGTCTGAATAGCTTCACCAATCACAGCCCAGTTATCCTCAAGGTCTTTCTTTATATTCACTTCACTGAGTATAAGCTTATTCAAACCTTTCATCAATGACTGACAAGCAAGCAAGGAATGAGCAAACGGGACTCCCGTATTTCTCGACACCGTTGAATCCGTAAGGTCACGCTGTAAACGTGAAACCGGAAGCTTATCAGCCATAAAAGCGAACAGCGCATTTGCAACACCGAAATTACCTTCAGCATTTTCAAAGTCTATGGGATTAACCTTATGCGGCATTGTTGATGAACCGACCTCGCCCTTTTTAATTTTTTGTTTAAAATAGCCCATTGAAATATAAGCCCATATATCGCGCGAAAGGTCTGT
>JALSSR010000114.1 GCA_026984135.1 Bacteroidales bacterium | reverse complement strand
TCGCATACCGTCGAAGAAGGCAGCCATATCGTCATAATGCTCGATTTGAGTTGTCACCTTTTGTCTTTCAAGACCGATTTTTTTCAAAAACTCATTTGCAAATGTAATCCAGTCAATTCCGGGATAAGCTGCATAGTGGGCATTAAAGTTACCCGTTGCTCCGCCGAATTTGGCAGAAAAAGGAACGGCATTCAATAATTTCATCTGACTTTTAAGTCTGTCAACAAAAACATAGAGTTCTTTACCGAGAGTAGTGGGAGAGGCAGGCTGACCGTGTGTCCGGGCAAGCATGGGAACCTTTTTCCACTCTTTGGCCATTCCGGAAAGTTTCTCCACAAGGCTTTTTAATTGAGGCTCAACCACCTCATTATAAGCCAGTTTTAAAGAATAAGGAACGGCAGTATTATTTATATCCTGCGATGTGAGTCCGAAATGGATAAACTCCTTGAACTCACCAAGACCAAGCCTGTCGAATTCCTTTTTAAGATAATATTCAACAGCTTTAACATCATGATTTGTGACATCTTCAATCTTTTTCACATCATTGGCATCTTCAAAAGAGAAATCCCTGCTGATGGCTCTGATATCGTCAATACGGTTCTTATCAAAGCCTGCAAGTTGGGGGAGCGGAAGTTCGGCAAGAGCAATAAAATACTCCGTCTCGATAAAAATACGATAGTTGATAAGGGCGGCTTCCGAAAAATAGTATGCCAGTCCTTCGACTTTTTTCCTGTATCTGCCGTCAACCGGCGAAATTGCACTTACTGTCGTCAGTTTCATAACTTTAAATTTATGGTTGGTCAAAAGTAGAAAATATTGAATTACACTGAAGAATATTTAATAAATTTTAACGTGTGGATATTTTGGATTAAGGATATTCCAAATTGCGGATCATTATTTCATAAACTTTAAGTTTCCCCAAAGGTTATGACAATTCTTCCAATATCATACTTTTCAGGCTTATCGGTGAGATTTTTTCCTGAATATCACCTCCGACGGAAAAGGAAATATTTCCTGTCTCTTCAGAAATGATAATTGCCAACGCATCCGATTGTTCCGTCAGTCCTATGGCCGAACGATGGCGCAAACCGAAATGTGAAGGAATACTCTTGCTTGACGAAACGGGAAGAATACACCGCGCGGCAACTATTTTATTGTTGCGAATGATAACGGCACCATCATGTAAAGGACTGTTTTTAAAGAAAATACTCTCAAGTAAGGCGGCGGACACCTTCGCATCTATTCTTTCTCCGGTTTCAACGTATTGTTCCAAGGCACTCTTGTTAGTAATTATTATCAAAGCTCCGGTTTTTGTTTCCGCCATATGACGGCAAGCTTCAATTAATTCATCAAGGTCAATATCAACATTACTGCCGATTTCAAAATTCCAAAAAAGTAATCTGTGCTTCTTTTTCTTTATAAATCCCGGAGTACCGAGCATTAAAAGGAATTTTCTTATCTCCGGCTGAAAAACAACAATGAGGGCAATAAACCCAACACTTATAAAAGCTCCGAAGATTTCGCTTAACATCTCCATATCCAGGGCAGTAACCAACTTCCATAAAAGATAAAAGGCAACTATCCCGAAAAAGATATTTATTGCAACCGTACCTTTCAGCAGATTATACAAGGTATATAACAATAATGCAACAAGCAGGATATCAAGGATATCCAGAAAATTAATCTCTATAAATAATGATATTGCAGGTAGCATATTCAATTTTAAAATAAAATCCAAAAGTATAAAAAAGAATTAATCTAAAGCTACCTTTTGAAATTATTCGTGTAAAGATGAATTTTATTAATCGTAAAAACAGATATAAGTGCTGATTTCATCAACCTTCAGCTTAAAGTTGCTTCTGTCGGAGATTTCGAACGACTCACCGGCCTTGTAACCCACCCAGTCTTTCAAATTTTCATCCCAGACATAAATTTTTCCGGAAGTTACGGTGTAACGTTCGTCACCAATAGCTCCGAATTCATATTCACCTACTTCAATAATTCCAACGGAGGCTGATTTGCCATCCTTTTCATAAGTCAGGGATTGCACCCTGTCGCCGTGATACTTTCTTAACTTGTACATAATACGATTTTTTAAGTTTATATAAATATTGACTAATCTTTCATTCTGCCTAATATCCTTCCGTTCTCCGGGCATCCGCAAGCATATTACGGAAGTTATCCGTTTCACTACAAAACAATAGCATTTTCAGGGCAAACCTTCACACAAATCATACATCTCCTGCAAGTATCATTTTGAATAAATGCCTTACCATCTTTCATAACAATTGAGTCAAACGGACACTTCTCAATACATATTCCGCAACCGGTACACAAATTTACATCAACTACGGGAAAAAGTGAATCTTTTTTTGATTTTTTTTGATTTTTCACCTCTTTTTCTTCCTGACCTTGCTTTCCGGTTCCAAATTTCTGACCTGTATCACGAACCATCATAGCACCGCATGCAGGACAAATTTCTTCTGAGCAGGGAAAGCCAGGTGTGTGAGGAATTGTTTTCCCACAGTCGGGGCAGATGCAATTGCCACCACTGCCATAACCCATTCCATGAGCACCTCTGCCACGCCCGTGACCTCCACCAAAGCCACCATGACCACGACCACCCGAACCACCACGTCCCATAGCTATTACTTTTTAATTTTAGTATATGCTTCCTTTAAAGTCACTTCACCCGCATCCGGTATCATCCTGATTCCGGCCGCCTGAATCACTTCGGCAGCTTTCGGTCCGAAATTTCCACCGGTAACCACAACATCGGCACCCAGCGAAACAACTTTTTGCCCTGCCTGTACCCCGGCACCATGTCCTGCCGCTTTGTTTTCAGCATTTGAATGCCAGGACAATTCATCTTTTTCTTCGTCATAAAGTACGAACCCTTCGGCTCTGCCAAAACGGGAATCAACCTTTGAATCCCAGTTACCACCTGTTGCTGCAAATACAATTTTCATCTTTTTTACGTTTTTATTTGTTATTAAACTAATTCCAATATCTTTTTCCAACTTTCTTCAATAGTACTTTTTATAATTCCGTCATTGTGCTCCACAATTGTTTTGCCTGCTGTTATTGCATCGGCAAATGCCAGATCATAGGGTAATTCCGCTATCAACGGAATTTTCTTATTATCCAAAAATTCCCTTATTCCTATAGTTATATTCCTGTTCAAATCAGCCTTGTTTATTATGCAAACCGATTTAATACCGAACTTACTAATCAGTTCTGCCACCCGGCTCATGTCGTGTAATCCCGAAACCGTAGGTTCGGTAACAATAACTACAAGGTTGGAACCAGTGACCGAAGCTACTACCGGACAGCCTATTCCGGGTGAGCCGTCGGCAATAATATACGGGATATTGTTTTCTTCGGCAATTTTCTTGGCTTCCGTTCTGACCTGAGTCACAAGTTTCCCCGAATTATCGGCAGCTATTGCAAGTTTGGCATGCACAAGTGTATTTCCTATCCTTGTTTTTGAAATAAAGAAATCACCCGACAGACTGTCCTTCATAATTATTGCATCGGTCGGGCAGACATAAGAACAGTATCCGCACCCTTCGCAGTTTAGCTCGTCAATCACATAATTATCATCAATGATTGGAACAGCATCAAACCGGCATACATCTTTACATTTTCCACACTTAATACACTCATCCTGAATTATTTCAGCTACTTTTCCACTGTAAAACTTTTCTTTATATGCAAAGTCGGGTTTTAACAGTAAGTGCATATCGGCAGCATCAACATCGCAGTCGGCAACCACAACATCCTTCCCACCGAGTACGGCAAAGGATGCGGTAATTGATGTTTTTCCGGTTCCGCCTTTACCCGATATAACTACTATCTCTTTCATATCTTTGTGTCATACAACTTTTAAATAACTCACGCGGCGACGCAGTGACGCAATGTTTTGTTTCACGCGGCGACGCGGCGACGCAATGTTTTTGTTCACGCGGCGACGCAGCGATGCAACGTTTTTATTTCACGCGGCGACGCAGCGACGCAACGTTTCTATTTTATTTAAGTTCAACAATATTTCTCCAAATCTTGTCTATTTCTCTTTTTATCTCATCTATTTCAATCATTAACTGCCCTTTTGAATACAGTTCTGCTGCTAATTGCATTTGGGGTATCTTCCCTATAAGCGAAATACCGTTATCAAAACAATACCTTTCAACCTCATCATTCCCTATTCCCGACCTGTTTATTACAACTGCAAACCTTTTATCAAGTTCTTTCATTGTGTCAACTGCAAGTTTCAGATCATTCAGCCCGAATGGTGTCGGCTCCGTAACAAGCACCACAAGATCGGCATCCTTCACGGCTTCTATAACCGGACAGGATGTTCCCGGAGGTGAATCAACTATTTTAATATCCGATTCATCATATTCCGATTTAAGAAAATCGTGAGTCTCTTTAATCAGGGGAACGGCCTGTTCTATACCTATATCCAGCCGGCTTTCAACAAAGTGTAAATTGTCAGAAATGGAATAATGACGCAATTCACCCATTCTGTCAGCCTTCATCGGCAACGCATCCTCCGGACATAATTCGGAACAGGCATAACAGGAATGACACAACTCGGGGAAAATAAGTACGGAAACTCCAATATACGCCAAAGCATTAAAGTTGCAAACACCGGCACATTTCTTACAAAAAGTACATTTATCTCCAATCCATTCCGGTACCATTCTGTATTTAATTTCACTTTTCATTAAATCACCTTTAATAAAAAGACCGGAATTCGGCTCTTCCACATCCATATCAACAAGAACAACCTTTCCGGTAACATCCTCCAATCCTGCAATATATGATGCCAGATTAACCGCTAATGTCGTCTTTCCGGTTCCCCCTTTTCCACTTGCAATTGCTATTTTCACGTGTTTTATGTTTATTGTTAATCACGTAGTTATTATTCAATTTTTAATATAAAACTGTCTAAAGTCAGCTTACCTATTGCAAACCCAACCAACTTTTATAAATTCACCCGATACTTTTATAGCACCGGGTGAATTCCAAATCAATCATCAGACTTTTTTCTAAGATCATCCAGTCGCTTCTGCATAGCACTGAGTTGGTCTTTTAAAATGCGGATGTCATTCTCAATGAATGTTTCCTCTTTAACATCCGGTCTTTCGGGATAGTAACCCTGCGCAAATCGTCCTCCGCGTCCATATCCGAAGCCGCCGCCGAAACCTCGGCCATATCCGCGACCAAAACCATGTCCGCCTCCACGGCCATATCTGGTACCGCCCGTAATATATCCCGGAGTATCGTATCCTGCACAACGTCCCAATCCTCTGCCTGTCATCGGCCCTGCTCCTTCAGGACCTGTTCCGTCTCCTCTTGGCATAATAACCTCCTTTTTATAAATTAATACTTTATTTAATTTTCAGACTGCAAAGTTAATGAACATATGTTCATAATGCAACTTTTTTTTCTTTTTTTTTATTAAAAAATGTTAATCCCGGTTTTGTGATAATTTTTTCATATTTTTACAACGAATTTCTTTAATGAAAAGAAACAGTTTAAACATTAATATTATTTACATATAATATATATGATATGAAAAACACACCAATAGATTATGAAGTTGTAAGCCGGAAAATCAAAGAAAGCGGATTAAAAAGTGTTGGCAAAGCTTCCATCAGGGAAATCAAAAAGCTTGTGGATTTAATTGAGGCGGAGACAGGAGATAAGTTTATCAGAATGGAGATGGGAGTTCCGGGACTTCCTCCCACTCAAGTGGGAGTGGAAGCGGAAATAGAGGCATTACGAAAGGGTGTTGCTGCCATTTATCCCGACATTTATGGTATCCCGCAGTTAAAGCCGGAGATTGCAAGATTTGTGAAATTATTTCTCAATATTGATGTCAATCCCGAAGGCTGTCTGCCTACCGTAGGCTCGATGCAGGGAGGATTTGCCGCATTTATGACCATTAACAGAATGCATGCCGACCGGGAAGGAACATTGTTTTTAGATCCGGGATTCCCCGTTCATAAACAACAGATAAAGGTGCTCGGACAGGATTATATGTCGTTTGATGTGTATGATTACAGAGGTGAGAAGTTAAAAGACAAACTGGAGTCCTTTTTAAAGACGGGCAAAGTTTCATCAATTCTATATTCAAATCCGAACAACCCTTCGTGGATATGTTTTACCGATACAGAATTAAAGATAATCGGTGAACTTGCAACCAAATATGATGTTGTGGTCATAGAAGATCTTGCATATTTCGGTATGGATTTCAGAAAAGATTATTCAAAACCCGGAGAACCGCCATATCAACCTTCTGTGGCAAATTATACCGATAATTGGGTACTGCTGATTTCAAGTTCAAAGGTATTCAGTTATGCAGGTCAACGTATCGGTATGATGGTTATTTCGGATAAGATTTTTAATACCAAAGCTCCGGATTTGTTGCGATACTATAGTTCCGAATATGTTGGTTATGCATTGATATTCGGTTCGATATACTCGTTAAGTTCAGGCACTTCACATTCTGCCCAATACGCCTTGACAGCAATGCTTAAAGCCGTTAACGACGGGACAATGAACCTAACTCAACCTGTAAAAGAATACGGGGAGAAAGCCCATATTATGAAGAAGATATTCACCGATAACGGTTTTAAAATAGTTTATGATAAGGATGAAGACAATCCCATTGCCGACGGTTTCTATTTTACCTTTTCATATCCCGGATTCACGGGAGAAGAGTTGCTGAATGAACTTGTTTATTACGGAATCAGTGCCATATCACTTGCCATAACAGGGAGCGAAAGACTTGAAGGTATCAGAGCTTGTGTGTCTCTTGTTAACAGGGAGCAGTTCCCCGATTTGGAATACAGACTGAAGAAGTTTCATGAGGATCATCCTTTGTAATTGAAATTTCCGCCAACGCTCCGCATTCAACGGATGACTTGCCTTCACCGCATTCAACGGATGACTGCGCACAAGCCTCAGCGAAGGCAAGTCATCCGTTGAAATGCCAACCTCTCAGTTCGCCGTCTGCATCAGGAAAACGAAACGAATTTACAGAAATATATTGCGGGGACAAATCTAAAAATCGTTCTAAATAAGAAATTTTTTTAAAGATATATTTGTAATTAATGAAATTTATATAATTTCGTCGGGTTGAAAAAACAATCAAATTCAGATAAACGTATGGCAAAAGTTAAAGGAGATATCATTGTTGACATTGAGAAGTGTAAAGGCTGCGAGGTATGTATTGATGCCTGCCCTACACACACCATAGAGATGTCGGAAAAGGTTAA
Organism: Bacteroidales bacterium; assembly: GCA_026984135.1. Taxonomy (GTDB): domain Bacteria; phylum Bacteroidota; class Bacteroidia; order Bacteroidales; family JAADJA01; genus JAADJA01. The sequence continues at coordinate 25,146 of JALSSR010000114.1, read as the reverse complement.
CGGAAAGGGTTACCATTTTATGCAAAACGTTCACGATGCCTGTACGGGATGTACAAATTGTGCAATAGTTTGCCCTGACGGAGTTATAACCGTTTACAGAATTAAAGTTTAATAAAGAAAATATCACACAGATATGGGAAAAGAGCTTAGATTAATGAAAGGAAACGAGGCATTTGCCGAGGCTGTTATCCGTGCAGGTGCCGACGGATATTTCGGCTATCCCATCACTCCCCAATCGGAAGTTATGGAATATCTTATGGCTGAAAAGCCACACGAAAGAACCGGTATGGTAGTGTTGCAGGCTGAAAGTGAAGTTGCCTCCATAAATATGCTTTACGGTGGTGCCGCTTGCGGCAAAAAAGTGCTGACATCATCATCAAGTCCCGGGATAAGTCTTATGCAGGAAGGTATTTCGTATCTTGCAGGTTCGGAATTGCCTTGCCTAATAATGGATGCAATGAGAGGCGGACCGGGTTTGGGTACCATACAGCCGGGTCAAGCTGATTATTTCCAACTTACAAAAGGCGGCGGACATGGCGACTACAACCTTATCGTTATTGCTCCGTCTTCGGTACAAGAGATGTACGACTATGTGGAAATAAGTTTCGACCTTGCTTTTAAATACAGAAATCCGGTTGTTGTCTTGACCGACGGTGCCATTGGTCAAATGATGGAAAAGGTCTATATCGGCGATCAGAAACCAAGACTGACCGAAGAAGAAATCAGGGAAAAATATCCCTGGGCAACACTCGGAAAAACTCCCGACAGGGAAAGAAATATTATCACTTCTCTTGACCTTGACCCTTACAGACAGGAAAGACACAATCTTCACCTTCAGAAAAAGTTCAAAGAGATTGAAGAGAACGAAGTTAGATATGAAGAGTTAAATTGTGAAGATGCCGATTTTATCATTGTTGCTTACGGTACTTCGGCGAGGATAAGTCAGAAAGCTATGGATATAGGGCGTGAAAAAGGACTAAAAATAGGTATTTTCAGACCCATTACCCTTTGGCCGTTTCCTAAAAAGGAGATTAGAGCTCTTTCGGAAAAAGTAAAAGGCATCCTTACCGTTGAGATGAGTGCAGGTCAGATGGTTGAAGATGTCAGATTGCACGCTTCCGAAAAAATACCTGTTGAGCATTACGGCAGAATGGGAGGTGTTATACCTACACCCAATGAAATAGTTGAAGTAATTGAAAATTTATTTGTAAAAGGTTAATATTATGTCTGATACGATAACAAAAGAGCAAATTTTCAAACCTGAAAATATTGTATATAAAAAGACCGATTTAATGACAGATAATGTGTTGAGCTATTGCCCGGGTTGCGGACATGGCACGACACACCGTATTCTTATGGAAGTGATTGATGAAATGGGACTACAGTCCGAAACCATAGGAATTGCTCCTGTGGGATGTTCGGTTTTGGCTTACGACTTTATGAACGTTGATATGCAACAGGCTGCACATGGAAGAGCTCCCGCACTGGCAACTGCCATAAAAAGGTTGTTGCCGAACAAAACGGTCTTTTCATATCAGGGTGACGGAGACCTTGCAGCTATCGGAACGGCGGAGACCATTCATGCCTGTAATAGAGGAGAAAATTTCACCACTATTTTTATAAATAACGGGATTTACGGAATGACCGGCGGCCAAATGGCTCCCACCACCCTCGAAGGAATGAAATCGTCAACATCTCCTTATGGAAGGGAATGGCACGCTATGGGACATCCGCTGAAGATGACCGAACTGGTTGCCCGATTACCCGGAACTTACTACGTTACACGTCAGGCTGTTCATACTCCCGCAGCGGTTCGTAAAGCTAAAAAAGCAATAAGAAAAGCTATCGAACTGCAACAGCAAAAGGTGGGGATGACTTTCGTAGAGGTGGTTTCAAATTGTAATTCCGGCTGGAAAATGACTCCGGTGAATGCCAATAAATGGATGGTGGAAAATATGTTTCCGTTCTATCCGCTGGGAGATATCAAAGTTGACGGCAAATTGGTTAAAGAAGTTTAGTGTTATTGAACAAAGTTAAACAAGTATATTATGACTGAAGAAATTATCATAGCAGGCTTTGGAGGACAAGGAGTGCTTTCAATGGGAAAAATATTGGCTTACTCCGGTATTATGCAGGATCAGGAAGTTAGCTGGATGCCTTCTTACGGGCCGGAAATGAGAGGAGGTACGGCAAACGTAACAGTAATATTGAGCGACGACAGAATAAGCTCTCCTATCCTGACACATTTTGATACCGCCATTATCTTAAATCAACAATCAATGGACAAATTTGAAAAGTCGGTAAAACCGGGCGGCCTCCTTATTTATGACCCCAACGGAATTACAAGACATCCCGAAAGGAAAGATATAAACATCTACAAAGTGGAAGCCAGTAAAGAAGCTGCGGCAATGGGATTCAGAAAAATATTCAATATGATTGTCCTCGGGGGATACCTGAAAGTAAAACCGTTGGTAAAAATGGAAAATGTTATCAAAGGACTTAAAAAATCCTTGCCCGAAAGATATCACCATTTGATACCCGATAATGAAAAGGCTATCACAAGAGGTATGGAGATTGTCGAAGCGGTACATACCGTATAAGATTTAATAAATTCATTGTCAAACCCTTACTTTCAATAGTGAGGGTTTTTTTATTTTTTTAACAAAATAATTGATTTCAAATAAAATATTTAGTATTTTTATGGAGTTTTTAATCTGAAAATTTTTGAGCTATGAGTTTAAATTATGTATGTCCGCATTGCAACGGCTATCTTAACCTTGAAGATTGCCTTGTTTTCTCGGTAGAGACAAAAGATAAAAAAAAGGGACTAATATCATTGCATCCCGAGTTGGGTAATTATGAATTTAAAAAGCATCCCGGATTTGACTTTCAGGCAGGTGATGAACTGGAGTTTTATTGTCCGATTTGCCACGAGCCCTTATCATCCGACAAACATAAAAAACTGGCAAAAGTAATTATGATTGATGAAGACAATAACAGATATGATGTTCTTTTCTCAAAGGTTGCCGGTGAAAAAAGTACATATAAAATTGAGGGTGAAACAATGGAAATCTTCGGTGATGACTCTGCCGAGTACCTCGACTTTATTAATTTGTCAATGAATTTTTAATAATATATGGTGTCATATCAATCGTATTATACCGAAATAAAACAGGTTTGCGAAAAGCAAACTTGAAATGAACCGGTATATTGCCATAACATTTTTGTGCAAAAGTTTATGTTTTATAAATCAAATTAAAAATAATTATCATGAAACGACAACAGCTCTTTTTCATAATCATCTCACTATCAATAGGTTTATTTGGATGTAATGAAAAGAATACCAAGATTTTAGAGCCGTCGGCAGAAGAAATTTCTCAAATAAAACCAATTGGTGATAAAATCTCAAAGGAACTTGTTACCACCCTTCAAAAAGAGTTAAAAGCCGCCGTACAAAAGGGAGGTCTGGACGAAGCAATCAATGTTTGCAATATGAAAGCGGTTCCTTTAACAACAATTATTGCAAATGCTACCGACAGGGTTGTAAATATCAAAAGGACAAGCTATAAATACAGAAATCCTGATAATGCTCCCAACGAAGCGGAAAAGAAGGCTTTAGACCATTTCAAAACACTAATAAAAGAACAACGGGAAATACCACCTTTCTACATTCAAAAAATAGTAAACGGGAAAGAAACGCACTACAACTATTATAAACCAATGAAAGTTAAAGCCGTTTGTCTGAATTGTCACGGTTCTGACAACAAGATAAATCCGGAGACATTGCGGGAGATAAAAAAATTATATCCCGGCGACAAAGCTGTCGGATATAAAGAAGGCGACTTCAGAGGATTGATAAGGATAAGTATTGAATAATCTCCGATCTTAAATTGGCATTGTTACTAATTAGTGTCTGTCCTTAAATTAGAGAATTTGAGCTGGAAAGTTCTAGTTCAAGGCGTGGGAGAAATCCAAACCGCAGAATACTAGCGTATTTGAGGATTTGGATTTTGAGCAACAACGCGGAAATCGGACTTTATAGACAAACTCTAATTAAACTGATAGAACAGTATAAAGCTAAGAACTTCATTGTATTGCCCGCGATTCCATCTATATGTCTGCCCGTTTGAATGCGGGCGAACAGCAAGAATCGAATTGGAATACCTGACATTTATTTTCATCTTTTTCGTCAGGGCATAAAACAAGCCGAAATTAAAACTCAGGTCAAGAGGCTTGAAATCAGGTCCGTATTTTCCTTCAATAGTATTAACTTCTTCATAACTATGTACCAATACACCAAGCGAAAGTCCAACCTCAAACGAGGCTCTTTCGGCAAATTCGTAACGATAATGCACGGGAACCTCAATATATGAAAGTCTTAACAGGTAAGAATCATAGCTGAGAGAGTCGGGATTTTTTCTGCTTCCTTTCTGAATAAAATCAAGTTCCATTTGAAGTGAGGATCTCTCACCAAAGTTTCTGTTAACAAATCCACCGAGATATAGCCCTGCTTTATGAGGACCACTAAGCCTGTCGCCTGAAATTTCAGTACCGGCAACACCAAATAAAACTCCACCATGAAAATCCTGAGAAAAGGAAATAATTGAAATTCCTAAAACGGCAAATAAAGTAAAAATTATTCCTTTCATAAATATAAAAATTAAAAGAGGGGTTAAAAATAGAAAATAAAAAGATAAATGATGAGTAAATTTATTTTATTTTTATTCCATATCTTAATATTTCACTCACAAACGGGTTGTATCCGGTAAAATCATCTTTTTCAAAAACATGAGGTTCTATCAAAGTTTCATCACCTTTTCGCAAAGCCATTAATGTTACTTCCGTCTCAAAAATATTCTTAACAACATCAAATACAATTGCAAGATCAATATCACTATCTTCATGAAAGGTTCCCTTAGCAAAAGAGCCGAACAGATATACCGAATTAACTTTTAGTTCATTACTCTTCAAGCGATTTAAATATTTATCTATTATTTTAAAAGCATATTTTTGATCCATAACCTAATACCTTTTATTTCCTCTATCCACAATTCTGTAAAATCTTTAGTACACAGTTCGTAAAAATGTCTTTTATAATCATCATATCTGGCATCAATATTAAAACGAGAAATCGAATCCAATGTTTTACTTTGTTCTTTTGTCAATGAGATATCCGCTTTTTCCAAGATTCGCCTTAAATCATGGATTAACGGTGGATACTTATTTACCTTTACAATATAAACCGCCTTCGATAATTTTTCAATAACAAGGTGCCCCATAAATAAAGCCCAATGAAAATGTTTTGTATTAAAAAGATCCATCATTGTTTTAAAGTCATCATCGGAACTTTCAATCCAGTGATTCATAAGCTTTTCAATATCAATTTCATTCCCATTCATTACAAAATTTAATTTTTGATTTGCAAATATAACAATTTTATTATTCCCATAATTGATTACTTTTGCCATTGAATAGAAATGGACAATCATATATTCAAAATATGTCTGATAAAAAATTCAAAATACTTCTCGTTGATGACGAAAAAGATGTTCGGGAGTTCCTAAGTTACAATCTGTTAAAAGAAGGTTATGAAGTAGAAACCGCAAAAAACGGGGCTGAAGCAATTACTATTGCAGGAAATTTTGAACCTCACCTCATCATTCTTGATGTAATGATGCCCGGGATGGATGGAATAGAAGCTTGCAATAAACTGAGAGAAAATTCAAAATTCCAAAACACCATAATCGTTTTTCTAACGGCCCGTGGTGAAGATTATTCGCAAATTGCCGGATTTGATGCAGGAGCTGACGACTACATCACCAAGCCGATAAAACCAAAAGTTTTGATGAGCAGGGTTAAAGCTTTGCTAAGAAGACACAAACAGGAGAAAGAGATATCAGGCAGGTCGGAATTTGAAAATTTCATCATTGATAAGGAGAGATATGTGGTAATAACCGACGGAAAAGAGGTTAGTCTGCCGCGAAAAGAATTTGAGTTGCTAATTCTACTTACCTCCAAACCAAATAAGGTTTTCACACGCCGGGAGATTTTCTCAAAAGTCTGGGGTGACTCTGTAATAGTCGGAGACAGAACAATTGATGTTCATATTAGAAAAATCAGGGAAAAACTAAAACTGGACAAAATCAAAACCGTAAAAGGAGTTGGTTATAAATTTGAGTCATAATAATGAAAGTAAGGTCAAATCCAAAAAGTCTGGCACTTTATAGCACTGCAATTATAATTGTTTTCTTTTCAATTATATACTTATTATTCAGCTATCTCTTTTTTGAAATAATGTTGCTCCCCCTTCTGTTAATTGACATAATTCTTGCCACATTTACCTACCTGCTTTTAAGATATGTTTTTAACCATTTTATTTATGACAAAATCCGTGTAATTTATAAAACCATTCACAGAAAAAAATTGCTGAAAGGTGAAAAGACGGAGTATCTGAACAAACCCGATATTATTGAAGATGTGAATGCCGAAGTTGAAAACTGGGAAAAGGGACATGAAGAAGAAATAACGAAATTCAAGGAACTTGAAAAATACAGGCGTGAATTTATAGGGAATGTTTCACATGAACTAAAAACACCTATTTTCAATATCCAGGGTTACATACAAACACTTCTCGACGGAGGACTTGAAGACACAAAGATAAACAAAACCTTTCTTAAAAGAGCCGACAAAAGTGTTAACCGAATGATTGCCATTGTTGAAGATCTTGAAACTATTTCAGAACTTGAATCCTATGAACTAAAAATGGATTTTCAGGATTTCGACATCATAGAACTTACCGCGGAAGTGATAGAATTCCTTGAAATGAAAGCAAAAAAGAAAGGGATAAAAATCTATTTCAGAGAGAAGTACGACAAACCTATTATGGTTAATGCCGACAGCAGGAAAATAAGGCAAGTTTTAATCAATCTTATTGACAACTCCATAAAATACGGAAGAGAAAAAGAAGGTAAAACCAAACTTAGTTTTTTTGATATGGATGAAAATATTCTTGTTGAGATATCGGATAATGGTCCCGGCATTCCGGAAAAAGACCTTCCGAGAGTATTCGAGCGTTTTTACCGGACAGACAAAGCTCGTTCACGAAAACAGGGAGGAACAGGACTGGGACTTGCAATCGTAAAACATATTATGGAAGCTCATAATCAAACCGTTAACGTTAGAAGCCTTCCCGGAGTGGGCACAACTTTCGGCTTTACTTTAAAAAAATCCAAATAATTCATCAGCCATTTGATTCTGTTTTCCTGAAATAATCATAAACAATCTTCCCCTTCGATTTCCCAATCGTCTCCTGTAACTCTTCAAGCGACGCCTCTTTTATTTTCTTTACGGATTTAAATTTCCAAAGCAGCTTTTGCGCATAAGAGTAACCGATTCCTTCAATATCCGTCAATACGGATTTAACGGCATCTTTACTCCGTTTGTTACGATGATGTGTAATACCAAAACGATGAGCCTCATCCCTTAGGTGTTGAATAATTTTCAGTGTCTCTGATTTTTTATCAAGATACAGTGGGAGAGAATCTCCCGGATAATAGATCTCCTCAAGTCGTTTTGCAATTCCGATTATTGAAATTTTACCACGGAGTTTCAGTTTCTCCAGACTTTTCAGCGCTGCACTCAACTGTCCCTTACCACCATCAACGACAATTAGTTGCGGCAGAGATTCATTCTCATCAAGAACTCTTTTATACCGCCTGAATATCACCTCTTCCATTGACGCAAAATCATTTGGACCCTCAACTGTTTTTATGTTAAAGTGACGATATTCCTTTTTACTTGGTTTGGCATTTCTAAAACAGACCATTGCAGCTACAGGAAACTCACCTTGGATATTCGAGTTATCAAAACACTCTATATGCCTTGGTTCCACATTCATACGCAGATCTTTCATCATCCTCTCCATAATCCTGTTTGTATGCCGTTCCGGATCAACCAACTCCATCCGTTTCTCTTTTTCCAGTTTATAATATTTTGCGTTTCTTTCGGACAATTCAAGCAGATGTTTCTTATCCCCGATTTTGGGAACGGTAAATGTTGTATCCGGCAAAACAAGCTCAAGCGCAACTGGAACAATGATCTCGGGAGCATTACTTTCAAACCTTTCTCTCAGATCAACAATGGCAAGTGCAAGAAGGGCTTCATCAGTCTCATCAAGCTTTTTCTTTAGCTCGACGGTATGAGACTGAACAATAGCTCCGTTTACAACCCTGAAATAATTTACATAACCGGAGTTTTGATCTGAAATGATTGAAAAGACATCAACATTTTCAATCTTCGGATTAACAACGATTGATTTGCTTTTATACTTCTCAAGCAGTTCTATTTTCTCCTTAACGATTTGTGCATTCTCAAACTCCAAAGCATCTGCATACTTAGTCATCAATTCCTTTAGCTGCCGGATAACAGAATAGATATTCCCCTTTAAAATCTCCTTTATCTCTGAAATTGTATTGTCATAATCCTCCTCTGTCTGCAACCCGACGCAAGGCCCTTTGCAGTTCCCGATATGGTATTCAAGACAAACCTTAAACTTTCCCTTTCTTATATTTTCCGTTTTCAGATTAAGCCTGCAGGTTCGCAACCGGTACAAATTCCGGATTAGGTCAAGGAGTGTATTCATCATTTTTACCGACGCATAGGGCCCGAAGTAAGCAGAACCGTCTTTCACAACATTCCTTGTCGAAAAAATCCTTGGGAAGGGTTCATTCTTTACACAGATCCAGGGAAAGGTTTTATCATCCTTCAGCATCACATTATAACGCGGCTGATATTTTTTAATAAGATTATTCTCCAGTAACAGTGCATCAAGTTCAGTATCAACAACAATATGTTTTATATCCGCAATTTTACCGACTAAAACCCTGACCTTACCAAACTGTTCAGATCCAAAATACGTAGAAACCCGTTTTTTCAGATTTTTCGCCTTACCCACATAAATAACTTTACCGTCTCTGTTTAAGAATTGGTAAATACCTGGTTTTCCGGGTAATGTCTTAATAATTTGTTTCAATATTTCCTTTCTGTTGCTTACCAAAATTATACATTTTATAAAAAAATAATTTTCAAAATTAGATAAGTTTTGTATTTTAGCGCTGTTAAAAAGCATAAATCCCGGAAAAATTTTAAAATTATTTGTTGGCAAATGGCTGAATATAAAATTAATACCATTGATTTAGAAAGTTTAAAATTAAAGCCGGAGGAGTTGACCTATACAAACCCGACAGGAAAATACAGTGTTGTCTTTGAACATTTGGAAGATACCATTTTTAAAACTACACTAAAAGGAACATATGATCTCGATTCTTTTAAAGGACACACCGAAATATCCGACAAGATACTTAATGCCGTAAAAAATGCCGGCATAAGAAGAAATGTATATTTCATTGAAGACATTAGAGGCCTCAGGTGGATAACAACGGAAGTCAGAAGACTTGGAGTTAAGAAGTATAAGCATTGGGATAATCACGGAGGATCCTTTGTAATTGGTGCAAAAAAAACAGTCCAATTAGTTGCAAACATAATTTACAAAACAAAAGTAGGAGGTTTTATTACACTTTGTGGCTCTCAGGAGGAAGCCCTCGGCTTAATACGTAAAAGGATTTCCGATGAAATTGCTAATAATGATTTGCCTTTGGCTTCAGATTACTTGTCACCGGTTTTTATAAAACTTTGGGAAAAAGAAAGAAACCATATTGTAGTGGGTAGCAACAGATTACGATTATATCAAAATGAAAATTGGAAATATATTTCTTCAGGAGAGAAATTCAAATACAGTTGTTCGGTTATTGAAGGAAATATTTTGCTAATGGTTTTTGAAGGATTTGCACAAGCAGAAGATATTGATGCGGTATATAAAATAAATTACGACATAATCAAGACCTTCTCATTCAACAAAGAAGATAACAAGTTTTTCAGCATAGGTGACTTCCGAAAAATGCGAGGACTAACTATTAAAGCACGGAAGTATAGCACTGCGAAAGAAGAAGATTTTCGTGAATATTCAAACATATTTGTAACCGTCCCTTCACAGATAGTTGCCTTCTTGATTAAAATCCATAAAAAAATATTCCCTTCACAATATAAAAAATGGAAAATTTCAAACTCCATTGAAAGTGCATTTGAATTTATTCTTGCAAATCACAGTCCTTTAAACAAAGACCTTTACCTTTCATACACCGAAGCGGATGACAATACCGAAATTATCAGCATACCTAATTCCAAAAAAGAACTTCGCGACATTGTTAAAAGGCAACAGGAAGAGATATACAGACTAAGAGCTATACAAAACAAAACGGTTGAAAAGATACTGTCTGATATTGGAAGTATTTCAGCGGGTGAATCCTTCACGGAGAAACCTAATATTGAAATACCGGAAAACAACCCTTTTAAAGATGTTTTTATTGCTTTTGATGTTTTATGGGAGGATTTCTCCGAGATGTTAAAAGAAAAAGAGAATCAAACAGTTAAACTAAAAGAAAGCGAGGAGCGTTTCAGGAATTTGTCAAATTTTGTCCCGGGAGTTTCCATCCATGGCTACAATACCGAAGGCACGGTTATTTTCTGGAATAAAGCCAGTGAAAAGCTATATGGATATAGTGAAAAGGAAGCTTTAGGTAAAAAAATAGTGGATTTAAAAATCCCGGATAATTTAAAGAAAACATTTTTAAAAAGGCTTGAAAAAAGCAAAACAATTATAAAATCAGGCGAAACGGAACCACCCGAAGAAGTGATGCTTAAACATAAAGACGGGCACCTCATACCTGTTTACTCAATCCATACGGCAGTCTTTTCAGATGGAAAAGAGCCCATACTTTTTTGCCTTGATGTTGACCTGACCGAGAGAAAACAAGCAGAGGAAAAACTCAAAAAAGCTCACAACGAACTTGAAAAAAGAGTGAATGAGAGAACAGCCGAATTACTTATTGCAAAAGAAAAAGCTGAGGAATCAGACAGACTTAAAACCGCATTTCTTGCAAACCTGTCACACGAAATCAGAACACCACTCAATGCCATAATGGGATTTTCAAGCCTTCTTTCGTCGGACACTGATACAGGAGACATGAAAAGCTATATTGCGATAATAAATAACAGTGGCAAACAACTTCTAAATATTATCAACGATATTATTGATATAGCCAAGATAGAATCAAATCAAATAAACATCAGCTTTTCCGAATGTAATATAAACAAGCAACTTACCGAACTTTATAATTCCAATAAAGAATTCCTGAAGGAAAACAAGGGTGACAATATTGAATTATCATTACATCTTGATATTAAAAATGATGATTTCACATTAATTACCGATCCTACAAGATTTACCCAGATTATGTCAAACCTTGTGAACAATGCTATAAAGTTTACGGATACGGGTAAAATTAGCTTTGGATACTATCTGAATAGTAAATTGGCAAACAGCGATGAAATTTTGTTTTATGTAAAAGATAGCGGCATTGGTATTCCGAAAGACAAGCAAAGGTTAATTTTTGAAAGATTCAGGCAGGTTGATGATACTTTCAATAAAAAATACGGCGGTACCGGCCTTGGTCTCGCAATAACAAAAAGCCTTGTTGACAACCTTGGAGGAAGGATCTGGCTTGAGTCAGAGCCCGGTAAAGGCTCAACATTTTATTTTACCCTTCCGGGCAAGATAGTTCATTATATTTCGGAAGAAAAAGAGTCTCAGGAAGTTAAGGCTGACATTAACTGGAAAGAGATCACTATTCTCGTAGCGGAGGATGAACCGTCAAATTACTATGTTCTTGAAATACTTCTCGAAGAAACAGGTTCAAAACTTTTATGGGCCAAAGACGGAAATGAGGCAATTGAAATGTTTAAAGAACATATTGACGAAATTGATATCGTATTAATGGATATTCAGATGCCGGTCATTAATGGTATTGATGCTACGAAAGCAATTAAAAAACTAAAAAAAGATATTCCGGTGCTGGCACAAACAGCATATGCTATGGACGGAGATATGGAAAAATTCCTCAATGAAGGTTGTGACGATTACATTTCCAAACCTATTGACGGTGACCTGTTAATTGGAAAAATAAGGAATCTTATTTCTTAAAAAAGGCGTTCCAGCCTTGCGCTTCAATGGGGACATAAGTTCCCGACCTGCTTATAAGATTAACACCCTCGTTTTTCTCCGACATATGGCCAATAACGCTTAGCCCGTCAACACCTTTCAGCTTTTCATAATCATTTTGAGAGATAGTAAAGAGCAATTCATAATCCTCTCCGCCGTTCATTGCGCAGGTTGTCGGATCAATGTTAAATTCTTCCGCAACTCCGGCAGTTGTGATGTCAATGGGAATTTTATCCTCGTAAATAGCTCCTCCGAGGTCAGAATCGTGACACAGATGAAGCATTTCCGATGCCAGTCCGTCGGAAATATCAATCATTGATGTGGGTTTAACTCCTGTCTTTTTCAAAAGTTCTAAAACATCCGTCCTTGCTTCAGGCTTTAATTGACGCCCGAGAATGTAATCATAACCGTCAAGATCCGGCTGCATATTCGGATCGGCTTTAAAAGTTGCCTTTTCTCTTTCAAGTAAAAGCAAACCGGCATAAGCAGCTCCGAGATCACCCGAGACAAACAAAAGGTCTCCCTTCTTTGCAGTATTTCTGAATATAATATCTTCTTTATTTGCTTCGCCAACTGCAGTTATTGAAATAACCAGTCCACTTACACTGGAAACCGTATCCCCTCCTACAATATCAACATTATATTTATCGCAGGCAAGATAGATTCCTTTATAAATCTCTTCAATAGCCTCAACAGAAAAACGGTTGGAGGCGCCTATCCCAACAATTACCTGCTTTGGTGTACCGTTCATAGCCACAATATCCGAAAGGTTTACAACGACAGCCTTATATCCGAGATGCTTCAAAGGCACATAAGTCAAATCGAAATGAACACCTTCTATAAGCAAATCCTTGGTTATCAATGTTTGTTTATCTCCATAATCAATAACAGCCGCATCATCTCCAACTCCTTTTACAGAGCTTTTGTTTCTAAGAGAAATATTTTTCGTAAGCAGCTCAATCAGTCCGAATTCCCCTATCTCGGAAAGTTCGGTACGTGACGGTTTATCTTCCAGCATAACTAATCATTTTTTTTGAGCCGCGAAATTAGATAAAAATGATGTATCTTTGCTATATGAAACTCAAAAAAAGGACAATAGTCATTTCAATTCTGGTAATAATTGCCGGAATGGCTTTGTGGCCGACACCTGCTGTTGAGCCGATACATTATATTGACAGGCAAACAGGTGAATTAAAAACCGAAAAAGTGGCAGGCGAAGGTTGGCTGAAATGGCTCTACTATAATCCCGTTGGTGAAGCAACACTATACACTCTTGTGAAAAGAAAATTTGTTTCTTCCGTTTACGGAGATATGATGGATAAACCTAATTCTGCAAAAAAAATCAAGCCCTTTGTGAAGGAATATAATATTGACCTCAGCACCGCCCAAAAGCAAAATTTCATCTCTTTTAATGATTTTTTCACGCGCAAACTGAAAGAGAGTGCCGTTATCATTGACACGGCTGCAAATGTAATTACCTCACCGGCGGACGGGAAAGCACTGGCTTATGACGACATTACAAACCGGGATTTCATCATAAAAGGATATAAATTTGATCTGAAAACCTTTCTTAATGATTTGACATTGGCGGAAAAATATAAAAACGGAAGCCTGGTAATTGTAAGGATTTGTCCCACCGACTATCACAGATATCACTTCCCCGTGTCGGGTATTATTTCAAAGGAGGTAAAAATTGACGGTGATTACTATTCGGTAAATCCCATAGCTGTCAAAAAGAAGATTGAACTGTTTTGTCTGAATAAAAGGGAATACACCGTTATCTCCACACCACAATTCGGAGATGTCATAATGGCGGAAGTAGGAGCTACAATGGTTGGAAGCATTATACAAACCTTCAAGGGCGATATCGCAATAAAGGGAAAAGAAAAAGGCTATTTTAAATTCGGCGGGTCAACCATAGTACTTATATTTGAAAAGGGACAAGTTATTATTGACGATGACTTGCTGACCAATACCCGGAAAGGACTTGAAACACAGGTTTCGGTTGGGGAGAGAATTGCCATCAAGAAATAAGATTTGCTAAATTCAAATCATAATAAACTAACAAATCCTATTTTTTTTTGTTTACATATAAGCAGGTTAAAGTATTTTTGCAACCTAAACAAATTAAATGTGTGAATGAAAGAAGAAGAACAAAATAACATACTTGATGAGGTAACACAAAGTGATTACAAATACGGATTTGTTACCGACATTGAAATGGAAACAGCAGCTAAAGGTCTCAATGAAGATATTATTCGTTATATTTCTATGAAAAAAAACGAACCTGAATTTCTTCTTGAATACCGGCTTCGTGCTTATCGCAAATGGCTAACTATGAAAGAGCCCGACTGGGCTCATCTGAAAATTCCGCCCATTGATTATCAGGATATTATTTACTATGCCGCTCCAAAAGAAAAAAAGGAACTAAGTAGTCTTGATGAAGTTGATCCCGAACTATTAGAGACATTTAACAAGCTCGGAATCTCACTTGAAGAACAGAAAAGACTGTCAGGTGTAGCTGTTGATGCCGTATTCGACAGTGTCTCGGTAAAAACGACCTTTTCGGAAACCCTTGAAAAACAGGGAATTATTTTTTGCTCTTTCAGTGAAGCCGTTCAAAATCATCCCGAACTCGTTAAAAAATATATGGGCAGTGTTGTCCCTTACGGTGATAACTATTTTGCCGCTCTGAACTCGGCAGTCTTTTCCGACGGATCGTTTTGTTATATTCCGAAAGGAGTAAAATGTCCGGTTGAACTTTCAACATATTTCAGAATAAACACTGCCGGAACAGGTCAATTCGAACGCACTCTTCTTATTGCGGACGAAGGCAGCTACGTTAGCTATATGGAAGGATGTACGGCACCGCAAAGAGATGAGAACCAGCTGCATGCTGCGGTTGTTGAGATAGTGGCTTTAAAAGATGCGGAGGTTAAATATTCAACCGTTCAAAACTGGTATCCGGGCGATAAGGACGGGAAAGGCGGTATTTATAACTTTGTAACAAAGCGCGGTATGTGCAAGGGTAGTCACTCTAAAATTTCCTGGACACAGGTTGAAACAGGCTCTGCCATTACATGGAAATATCCGGGTTGTATTTTGCTCGGTGATAATTCGGTTGGGGAATTTTATTCCGTTGCGGTTACTAATAATCACCAACAGGCGGATACCGGTTCAAAGATGATTCATATCGGCAAAAACACGAAAAGCACAATAATCTCAAAAGGCATATCTGCAGGATTTAGCAATAACAGCTATCGCGGTCTTGTGAAGATAAGCAAAAGGGCGGAAAACTCACGAAACTATTCACAATGTGATTCACTGTTGCTCGGCGACAAATGCGGTGCTCATACTTTTCCATATATCAATACTGCCAATAGTTCTTCGATTGTGGAACATGAAGCTACCACTTCAAAAATATCGGAAGATCAGCTATTTTACTGTCAGCAGAGAGGAATAGATACGGAAAATGCCATAGGCCTGATAGTCAACGGATATGCTAAAGAGGTGCTGAAACAATTGCCGATGGAATTCGCGGTGGAAGCGCAAAAACTACTTTCGGTCAGCCTGGAAGGAAGTGTGGGATAGGAAACAGTTGCAATCAACAAATTGCTAACTCGTTCATCCTCGCAATGACAAATTATAAATACAAGAATGCTAAATAAAGAACAATGCTAAAGATAAAAGACTTACAAGTATCAATAAACGGAAAAACGATTCTTCGGGGATTAAACCTGGAAGTCAACAAAGGAGAGGTTCATGCAATAATGGGTCCCAACGGAACCGGTAAAAGCACCCTTGCCAATGTCATAGCCGGCAAACCGGGGTATCACATTGACAAAGGAGAAATAATTTATAAAGGAAAAAACATTCTTGAAATGCCTCCGGAAGTCAGGGCACAGGAAGGCATTTTTCTCGGTTTTCAGTATCCTGTGGAGATACCGGGAGTCAGTATGACAAACTTTATGCGTACGGCAATAAACGAGCATCGCAAATACAAAGGATTAGACCCTATGTCGGCCGGTGAATTCCTGAAACTGATGAAAGAAAAACAGAAATTGGTTGAAATTCAGGCGAAACTCACCAACAGATCAGTGAACGAAGGCTTTTCCGGCGGTGAAAAAAAGAAAAATGAAATATTTCAAATGGCTATGCTCGAACCCAACCTCGCCATACTCGATGAAACAGACTCGGGTCTGGATATTGATGCTCTGAAAATAGTTGCTAACGGTGTTAACAAATTACGAACCAAAGAAAATGCAACTATTGTTATTACTCACTATCAACGTCTTCTTGACTATATTGTCCCCGACTTTGTACACGTTCTGTTTGACGGGAAAATAGTGAAATCGGGTGGCAAAGAGCTGGCACTGGTGCTTGAAGAAAAAGGTTATGAATGGATTAAAGATGAAAGCAGTAAATAATGGAAACAAAATATAACGACATATTATTTAAGGAAAAGCTGGTATCACTCTTTAATGAACATCGCCGGAAAATCGGATTTAACGACACGGGGCAAATGTCGGCTCTAAGAGACAATGCTTTTGAAACATTTGAAAAAACGGGCTTTCCGCATACTAAAATCGAAGATTGGCGCAATACAAACCTGAAAAACGTCTTTGCTCATAACTATAATGTTCTGTTTGAGGCTCAAGCCGACAAACCCGATATTGAAAAAATCTTTCAATGCAACATTCATAATTTTGACACTCACATAATTGCTCTTTACAACGGTTGGTATCTGTCGGAAGATAAACACCTGATAACACTGCCGAACGGAACTATAATCGGGAGTCTGGCACAGGCGGTAAAAGAATATCCCGAACTTGTTGAAAAGCATTATAACAAATATGCCGATATCAATGAAAACGGTTTGATAGCATTGAATACAGCGTTTGCGCAGGATGGTATTTTTATTTATGTTCCCGACGGAGTTGAGACCTACAAAACTATTCAGATTGTGAATATCCTTGACAGGGATGACAAACTGTTTATTCAAAACAAAAACCTAATCATTGTAGGTAAAAACGCAAAACTGACCTTTTTGCATTGTGACGATTCGTATAATTACAACCGCAGTTTCACTAATACCGTCACAGAAGTGTTTATTGACGAGGGTGCCGTAGTTGACCATTACAAATTACAAAATCTGAATGACAGTTCGGCTCTCATAAATACAACATATTTCCATCTGGAAAAAGAAAGTAAACTTACAAGCAATGCGATTACATTGAACGGCGGATTGATCCGTAATAAATCAAATGTTATTCTTGCCGGCAAAAAAGGAAAAGCCAATATTTACGGGCTTTATCTTGTTGACAAAGAGCAACATATTGACAACCGGGTTTTTGTTGATCACGCCGAATCCGATTGTGACAGCGATGAACTTTTTAAAGGAATTGCCGACGATAATGCTACAGCCGTATTTAACGGCCATATTCTTGTTAGAAAAGATTCGCAAAAAACAAATGCTTCACAAACGAACAGGAATATTCAACTTACAGACAAAGCAACTGTTTTTTCAAAACCTTTTCTCGAAATCTATGCCGATGATGTTAAATGCAGCCATGGTGCCACCGTTGGTCAGCTTGATGAGGAAGCACTGTTTTACATAAAGTCAAGAGGGATAGGCGAATATGATGCCAAACTTCTTCTGTTGTATGCCTTCGCCGCCAAGGTAATTAATAAAATTTCCGTTGAAGCACTGCGCGAAAACATTGACGACCTTGTGAAGAAAAGACTGCGTGGCGAACTTGCTATTTGCGATATGTGTGTATTGCAATGCAAAACTCAGGAAAAAACATATGAGTTTGAAATTGATTTGAGTAAAATTTAGTTTTTATGATAACAAATGATAACATTTCCGAAATAAGGTTGGCTTTCCCTGCTCTGAACCAACAGGTTAACAACAGGCAACTTGTCTATTTCGATAATGCGGCAACAACGCTCAAACCCAAAGTCGTCTCTGAAGCAATTGCCGGGTATTACAACACCATAAACAGCAATGTTCATCGCGGAGTTCATCATCTTAGTCAACAAGCCACCTATGCATTTGAGAATGCCAGAAAATCGGTTCAACAATTCATAAACGCCGGTAATTCGAATGAAATTATTTTTACAAAAGGAACTACCGATGCAATTAATCTTGTGGCGCACTCTTTCGGAAAAAAGTTTATTAATGAAGGTGACGAGATAATTATTTCGCAGATGGAACACCACGCAAACATTGTCCCATGGCAAACGGTTTGTGAAGAAAAAGGAGCAAAACTGAAAGTTATACCGGTGACGGAAAAAGGAGAATTGATTTTGGATGAATATGAAAACCTTTTTACCGGGAAAACAAAAATAGTTTCCGTCACTCATATTTCCAACGTACTCGGGACAATCAATCCCATTAAGAAAATTATTGAAACCGCCCATAAATATAATGTACCTGTAATGATTGACGGGGCGCAGGGAATTGTGCACGAAAAAATTGATGTACAAGATCTTGATTGCGACTTTTATTGCTTCTCCGGACATAAAATTTACGGGCCGATGGGAACAGGTGTTCTTTACGGCAAAGAGGATTGGCTCGAAAAACTACCTCCGTACCAAACCGGTGGCGAGATGATAAAAAATGTTACGTTTGAAAAAACCACATTTAACGAGCTACCGTTCAAATTTGAGGCGGGAACACCTAATGTCGGCGGTGCCGTTGGACTGGAAGCTGCACTGGCATTTGTATCCCATACGGGACTTGATGAAATATTCAATCATGAAAAAGAGCTTCTTGAATACGGAACCGAAAAACTTTCGGAAATTGAAGGTTTGAAAATTTACGGAACTGCTGCAAACAAATCGGGGGTCATATCTTTCCTTTTGGACGGCATCCATCAATATGACGCAGGTACAATCCTTGATCAACTTGGAATAGCAGTCAGAACTGGTAACCATTGCGCACAACCTCTAATCAAAAGCCTTGGGATTCAAGGAACTGTAAGAGCATCATTTGCATTGTACAACACTTCCGAAGAAATTGATATTTTTGCCAAAGCAATTCTGAAGGTAAAGGAAATGTTGGGTTAAGATATAAGAAATTGAAAAACAAAATTTAAATAATTGATTATGACAATTAAAGAAATCGGAGAGCAAATAGTAGAGGAGTTCGGGTTATTTGAAGACTGGATGGACAAATACAACTACATCATTGAAATGGGAAAATCGCTTCCCGTTATTGACGAAAAGTTCAAAACGCAGCAATATCTTATTTCGGGATGCCAGTCAAAAGTATGGGTCTCGGCGGAGATGAAAGATGGTAAGGTTATTTTCAAAGCCAACAGTGACGCCATCATCACAAAAGGGATTATAAGCCTGCTTATCAGGGCTTTGTCAAACCAGTCTCCCGACGACATAATTAATGCGGACCTCGGATTTCTTGATAAAATAGGGCTGAAAGAACACCTCTCCCCCACCCGCTCCAACGGACTTACCTCAATGATAAAACAGATGAAGCTCTATGCACTGGCATTTAAAGCTAAAGAAGGTTAGAAACCCAATGTAATGTTTTGATAATTCGGACAAATTAATGATTCATAAAGTTTTGTAGTAATAACAAGTGTGGAAATTAAAAAGATAAAAAAAGATGGACTTAAAAGATAAGAAAAATCAACTTGCTGATGCCATTTTACAGGTTTTAAAAACCATCTATGACCCCGAAATACCCGTTAACATTTATGATTTGGGGTTGATATACGAAATAAAAATAGACGATGATTTCAACGCTCATATCCTAATGACCCTGACAGCTCCCAATTGCCCTGTAGCCGAATCGCTTCCGGCCGAAGTGAAGGAAAGGGTAAAAGGAGTGGCAGGTATTAAAGATGCCGATGTTGAGATTACCTTTGACCCACCCTGGACACAGGACTACCTTTCGGAAGAGGCAAAGCTCGAACTGGGTTTGCTTTAACAAATATTTCAAAGTTCTTAACTAACAGCACATAACTTTTAACGCATAACTTTAATATCTTTGCACAAATTTTCAATCATGGGCCTACCTTGCATACATTGTGGAGAAGATTGCGGCAAACATCCCGTAATGTGGAACGATAAACCGTTCTGCTG
This sequence comes from Bacteroidales bacterium, assembly GCA_026984135.1. Classification (GTDB taxonomy): domain Bacteria; phylum Bacteroidota; class Bacteroidia; order Bacteroidales; family JAADJA01; genus JAADJA01. Next base: position 4,925 of record JALSSR010000114.1, on the reverse strand, counting down.
TAACGGTTGCAAAACAGTTTATCAGATTCTCAATCAGAATGAAATGAAACAATACTACGAGATTGAGAAGATGCCGGGTATAAAAGTTGAAACCCATGATGTAGGTGATAAATACGCTTTTCTCGATCTTGATGAGGTAAAAGAAAAACTTCTCGACTTTTCAGACAGCGGTACGGGTAAAGTCACATTTTTTGTTCCGGTAATTCATTGTGCATCCTGCATTTGGTTGCTTGAAAATCTAAACACTCTGCATACAGGCATAATTCATTCATCGGTAAATTTCCCTAAAAAAGAGGTTTACATAACCTTTAAGGAAGATGAAATTTCCTTGCGACAAATAGCCGAATTGCTGGCTTCAATTCATTATGTTCCCGAAATAACCCTTGACAGTCTTGATAAAGACAAAAAAGGGAAAAGTGACAAGACACTCATTATCAAAATCGGCATAACCGGGTTTGTGCTTATGAATGTTATGTTTTACAATATTCCGGAATACCTTCCCGGAGGTGAGTTTCTCGGAAAAAAATTCACCGAGTTTTTCGGATGGATGAGTCTGATACTTTCAATTCCGGTTATTGCCTATTGCAGTAACGACTATTTCCTTTCCGCAATCAAAAGCCTAAAACACAAAATAATAAGCATTGATCTTCCCATTGCCCTCGGAATAACAACTCTTTTCCTGCAAAGTGCTTACGATGTTATCTCCGGCACGGGAATAGGTTATCTTGATTCGTTAGCCGGCCTGGTTTTCTTTCTCCTTGTCGGGAAATGGTATCAGGGAAAAACTTATCAGGCACTCTCATTCGAAAGGGATTACAAATCATATTTCCCCATTGCCGTTACAAGGATTAATAATGGTAAGGAGGAGGTAATTCTTCTTGAGAAATTACAAGCCGGAGACCATATACTTGTTCGTAATATGGAACTTATTCCTGCCGATTCGGTTATAGTTAAAGGTGACGGCAATATTGACTACAGCTTTGTTACAGGCGAGTCGTTGCCGGTATTAAAACACTCCGGAGATAATGTGTTTGCCGGCGGCCGACAGATAGGAAGTGCAATTGAGCTGGAGATTAACAAAGAGGTTGAGCAAAGTTATCTTACTCAACTCTGGAATCAGGAAAGCTCATCCGAAAAATCGGAATCGAAACTTAACGACCTTGTAAACAAAATAAGTCAATACTTTACTGCAATTGTACTCTCGATAGCAGCGGCAGCAGGTATATATTGGCTTTTTAACGATCCTTCAATAGCATTGTTCGCATTTACTTCGGTACTTATTGTTGCCTGCCCATGTGCACTGGCTCTTACCGTTCCTTTTACCTTCGGAAGTACAATGCGACAATTCGGCAGAAAAGGGTTTTACCTAAAGAAGACCGAAGTAATTGAAAGACTTAATAAAGTGACTACAATTGTCTTTGACAAAACCGGGACAATAACCCATAGTAAAGCTATGAAAATCGAGTTCATTGGTGATAGTCTTGATGAGGAAAAACTTCTTATGATAAAATCACTTGTCCGCCACTCCACACATCCTCTAAGCGCTGCACTTTTCCAAAACATTGAAGGAGAGAACTTCTATGAGGTTAATAATTATATCGAAATACCAGCCATGGGAATCTCCGGTGAAATTAACGGAGTTAAAATAAATATCGGCTCCCGTAAATTCGTAACAGGCAAAGATGACAACAGCGAAAGCCTTAAGACCGAAGTTTTTGTCTATTTCTCAGGTAAAATCCTTGGTCATTTTGAGATGGAAAACAGATATCGTGAAGGATTGCCTGAGGTTATCCAAAGCCTGAAAGACAAATATGACCTCCATCTTATAACAGGCGATAATGAATCGGAAAAAGAAAACCTGAAAAGCTTGTTCGGTGATAAAGCGACCATCAGATTTAACCGGTCACCAACAGACAAACTGGAATACATCAAAAAATTAAAAGAACGGGGCAAGACCGTATTAATGATAGGTGACGGATTGAATGATGCCGGGGCTTTAAACGAAAGTGATGTGGGAATAACAATTGCCGACGATATTTATCATTTTTCTCCGGCATGCGATGCTATCCTTGAGTCAAAAAGATTTAAAGACCTTCATAAGTTTATAAAATTCACAAATACAAGTCTTAATATAGTAAAGGTCAGCTTTCTGATTTCCTTCTTATATAATGTATTCGGAATCTATTTTGCTGTTGCAGGATTACTCACACCTGTTTTTGCTGCCATACTAATGCCGATAAGCTCTATCTCAGTGGTAGCCTTTGCCACATTCAGCATTTCGTTTTTCTCAAAGTCGGCTTTTAAAGAATAGTTTGGAATTTTGTTGAAAAAAAAATTGTTAAAAATTTGTTAATATTTAAAAAATAGATATTTTTGTATCGAATTACCTAAATAAACATTTTGTAATGTCAATAATATTTTTATTGATAATAATCGGAGTAATAGTAGCCGGATTATTTCTGGCGGGCTTTATATGGTCAGTAAAATCAGGTCAATACGAGGACAGTTATTCACCATCAGTACGAATTTTGTTTGATGACCATAAAGAATCGGGCAATACCGATACAAAACCGAACGAGAATAAAAACAGGGATAATAAAAACAAAAATAATAATAGTAAAGATTCAAATTAATAACAAAAACAAAGTTTTATGGCACTTGAAAAATTTACTTATGACAACAAACTTGCAAAATGTTTTGCCAATGCGACCATTTTGTGGGGTGTAGTAGCTTTTATCGTTGGACTGACAGCGGCCTTCGAATTGCTATACCCATCAGTAAATCTGGGATTGCAATATCTCACATTCGGAAGGTTGCGGCCATTACACACTAATGCTGCAATTTTCGCCTTCGTTGGTAACGGTATTTTTACCGCTGTTTATTATTCGACTCCGCGGTTATTAAAAACGCCTATGTGGAGTAAAGCGCTCGGCAAAATTAATTTCTGGGGATGGCAGTTTATAATTGTCCTTGCAGCAATTACGCTTCCAATGGGTATAACTACATCAAAGGAATACGCAGAATTGGAATGGCCGATTGATATTCTGATAGCCCTTGTTTGGGTTGCTTTCGGAGCAAATCTTATAGGAACAATGATTAAAAGAAGAACAAAACACATTTATGTGGCTATTTGGTTTTACATTGCAACTTTTGTAACCGTTGCAGTTCTTCACATTTTCAACTCTTTTGAGGTTCCAGTAAGTTTCACAAAAAGTTACTCTTTCTTCCACGGAGCTCAGGATGCAATGGTACAGTGGTGGTACGGACACAATGCAGTTGCTTTCTTCCTCACAACTCCAATGCTTGGTTTGATGTATTACTTTATACCAAAAGCAGCTAATCGTCCGATATACTCTTATAAACTTTCAATTATCCACTTCTGGACTTTAATATTCCTTTACATCTGGGCAGGACCTCACCACTTGCTATATCAGGCGCTTCCAAACTGGGCACAGGCTCTCGGAACCGTGATGTCAATTGCGCTGATAGCTCCTTCCTGGGGTGGTATGATAAACGGATTGTTAACATTGAGAGGTGCTTGGGACAAAGTAAGACAAGACCCTGTCCTGAAACTTTTCGTTGTGGGTGTTACTGCTTACGGAATGTCAACATTTGAAGGCCCTATGCTTTCATTAAAAACCGTCAATGCAATAAGTCACTTTACCGACTGGACTATTGCTCACGTACATATTGGAACCCTCGGCTGGAACGGAATGCTTATTTTCGGAATGCTATACTGGTTATTCCCGAAATTCTACGGAGTAAAACTTTATTCGCGTTCATTGGCAAACACTCACTTCTGGCTTGCAACCCTCGGAATGCTTTTCTTTGCCATTCCGCTTTATTTTGCAGGCTTCACACAAGCTTTAATGTGGAAACAATTTACAGCAGAAGGATATCTTAAATATCCCAATTTCCTTGAAACTTATGTTCAGATCAGGCCGATGCATATGCTCAGAGCTTTAGGAGGAACATTATATTTAACAGGAGCATTATTTGCAGTTTATAATCTTATTATGACTGCTAAATCAGGGAAATTCATTAGATTTCAGGAAGCTGAAGCCGAACGTGAAGTTGGTGAAAGTGCACACAAAGGATGGCTTAATCACAGGAAAATTGAAGGTAAACCCGTTGCCTTTACAATTTGGGCACTAATAGTTATTTTAATTGGTGGTTTGGTTGAATTTATTCCGATGTTTATAGGACCTTTCAATAATCATCCCGACGTAACTATCAAAGTAGCACCATATACACCACTTGAGTTGCAGGGACGCGATATCTATGTACGTGAAGGTTGCTACAACTGCCACTCACAAATGATTCGTCCGTTCCGCTCCGAAGTTGAACGTTATGGCGAGTATTCCAAAACAGGAGAATTTATCTATGATCATCCGTTCCAATGGGGTTCAAGGCGTACCGGTCCCGATTTGGCTCGTGAAGGTGTTAAAGGCGGGAAACTTTACAAACCGGATTCCTGGCAATATGAGCATCTTGTGAATCCACAGAAAACAAATATACAGTCTATTATGCCGCCATATCCCTGGCTTGCAGAGCAGAATATTGACATTGAGTCAACTCCGGCAAAGATTAGAGTTATGCAAACCCTTGGAGTTCCTTATCCCGAAGGATATGACCAGACTGCCAATGATGACCTGCAAAAACAGGCTCATAAAATTGCTGAAGGATTAAGAAGCGGCGGCATTAATGTGGATGACAATAAGGAAATAATCGCCCTGATTGCTTATCTGCAGCGTCTGGGAAATATGGAATCCGAAGTTGCTAAAAAATAAAGATAATGTCAAAAATTGCAGCGGAAATATTGGACAAAATACCTTGGTTGGCTGACATCTCAACAGTCAATACAATAGTATTTTTCATTTTACTTGTAATCATTGTAGTTGGTGTTTTAAGAATGAAAAAAGAGG
>JALSSR010000113.1 GCA_026984135.1 Bacteroidales bacterium | reverse complement strand
AGGCGGTATTCAGCTCGTTGGTAGCTTTTTCAATTCCCGTAAGGTCTTTGTTTTTATGAGCCTCTTTCAACTCGTTCAAAGCCTTTTCGATAGGAGTTTTCTTATCAGCAGGAATCTTATCGCCATATTCCTTCATCTGTTTTTCCGTCTGGAAAATCAATGCATCGGCGGTATTAAGTTTTTCGATTTCCTCTTTTTGTTTTCTATCTGCTTCGGCATTGGCGGCAGCTTCATCTTTCATTCTTTTGATTTCATCTTCCGAAAGTCCTGAAGATGCTTCAATTCTGATTTGCTGTGTTTTGCCTGTTGCCTTATCCTTTGCTGACACATTAAGAATACCGTTGGCATCAATGTCGAAAGTAACTTCAATTTGAGGTATTCCACGCGGTGAAGGCGGTATTCCGTCAAGGTGGAATCTTCCGATACTTTTATTTTGATTGGCCATTGGCCTTTCACCCTGCAGAACGTGTATTTCAACCGATGTCTGATTGTCGGCGGCAGTTGAGAACACTTCCGTTTTCTTTGTCGGAATGGTTGTATTAGCCTCGATAAGTTTTGTCATCACTCCGCCGAGAGTTTCAATACCAAGTGACAGAGGTGTTACGTCAAGCAAAAGAACATCTTTTACTTCACCTGTAAGAACTCCACCCTGAATAGCGGCACCTATTGCAACAACCTCATCGGGATTTACACCTTTCGACGGTGTTCTTCCGAAAAAGTCTTCAACAACCTTTTGAATTGCCGGAATACGTGTTGATCCCCCGACCAAAATAACCTCTTCTATGTCTGAAGCCTGTAGTCCTGCATCTTTTAATGCTGCTTTACAAGGATCAATAGTAGCCTGAATCAGGTCGTGAGTCAATTGCTCGAATTTAGCTCTCGTGAGCTTTCTTACAAGGTGTTTCGGGATACCGTCAACCGGCATAATATATGGCAGGTTGATCTCGGTTTCCGTAGAACTTGATAACTCTATTTTAGCTTTTTCGGCAGCTTCTTTCAGACGCTGTAAAGCCATCGGGTCTTTTTTAAGGTCAATTCCTTCGTCTTTTTTAAACTCATCGGCCAGCCAGTCAATAATTTTCTGATCAAAGTCGTCACCTCCGAGGTGAGTATTTCCGTTTGTTGATTTAACTTCAAAAACACCGTCGCCGAGTTCCAGAATGGATATGTCGAAAGTACCGCCTCCCAAATCAAAGACAGCCACTTTAATATCTTTGTTCTTTTTGTCAAGACCGTAAGCCAGAGAAGCAGCTGTAGGTTCATTGATAATCCTCTTAACTTCGAGACCTGCAATTTCACCGGCTTCTTTCGTTGCCTGACGTTGCGAATCGCTAAAGTACGCAGGTACCGTAATAACGGCTTCCGTAACTTCCTGTCCAAGGTAATCCTCGGCGGTTTTCTTCATCTTTTGAAGAACCATTGCCGAAATTTCCTGAGGTGTATATTGACGATCGTCAATAACAACTCTCGGAGTGTTATTATCGCCTTTCACTACCTTGTAGGTTACTCTTCCAACTTCTTGAGCAACCCTGTCAAAGGTTTCTCCCATAAAGCGTTTTATTGAATATATTGTTTTTTCAGGATTGGTAATTGCCTGCCTTTTTGCAGGGTCTCCAACCTTTCTTTCACCATTCTCGGTAAATGCAACGATTGAAGGTGTTGTCCTGCGTCCCTCACTGTTAGGGATAACTACAGGTTCGTTACCTTCCATTACTGCTACACAAGAGTTGGTTGTTCCTAAGTCGATTCCAATTATTTTTCCCATATCTCTATTTTTATAATGTTTTTTATTCTGTTTATTTCAAATTTTAATGTGTCCCAGCCATCTCAATCATTATGCCAAATGAAAGATGGTTATGTGCAAATGACAAAAAGTCAGAAGAGATATGACGGGTTAAGGATACTTTGGCTCTTATTGCTATTATCTAAGCAACTTTTGTGTGGTTCGGCAACATCCGGTATTTTATCCGTAAGGGGCTGACTAATATACAAACTTAAGTCCCAAATTATTTAATTCGGAAACGGTTTCGGCATGAAGTTTTTTGGTTTTTTTCTTTTTATACCTGCTTGAAAATAGCCCTATACCATTATTTATATTGGTATAAACAGGTTTTTCCTGTACAATACTTGTGGATGGTTCATAAACTTCAAGAAACAGGGTGAAATCCTCATTAGCTACGGCAACATCGATTTCAACATTCTCGGAATATCTCCCAACAACATTTGCCTCCTGTTGAGGGTCGGAATACGGTATCTTGTTTTGACAAGTGTTGAAAAAAATATGGTCGGGGAAATTATATGTTATTTCATCAAGATTTTCTCCCGGTGTCAAGGAAACCGAAAAAAATGTCAAACTCTTATCTATTGTGTCGTGGCCAATCGAATTTTCCCTGTAATTCAGTTTCATTGACAACTCATATCTGTAAAGTTGGTCTTCACCCGTATTATTTGAAGGCTTGTTCCAGCGTATTGTTGTAGTTGCATCCGGATCATTTGTGAATTTAATAATTTTACTGTAACCCGGTTTCGTTATTGTAAAGTCGTGAATGAGATAAGTTTCGGAAGTGATGGTTTTGCTTGTGTCGGGATACTCTATTGTTAACTTGAATTTATGATCCTCATTCAACCAGATTGTGTCATAGTCAGTTGTATCTCCCTCAGGCCCGATGTAATATGTTATCTTATACCATTGAAATGGTTTTGACTTGTAAATCGGTTGATTGGGATAATAAAAAATTCCGGGCTCTTTATTATATAATGTAGTTGTATCAAATTCTATAGTACGTACTTTGGAATTACCGTTATACTCGTCAATCCTGACATTTAATTTCCATGGATAGTTGGAAGAATCGGGTTGTTGAGCCATTATCAGTGCATCTCCTTCACCCAAAAAGGCTTTGTTGACTTTTATGAAAATATTTTCATCATGCTGGTCAAGCAAAGCATATACAATGGTAATATCTTTATAATCTGCAATTGTTTTAAAATCTTTTTCGCAGGAAATCATTGTAATTATTCCTGCAAGCAGTAAACTTATGACAATTAATTTTTTCAAATGCGTTAATTTATTTATTGTTATAATGTATGACACTTTCAATTTGTATTTTGTTGCATTATCCCGAAACTTTCCTGTCGCCGGAAATGTACGGGAGGACAAAAATATATATTTTTACAGTTCTATCTGCAAACTAAATATGTTGTATTAAAACCTTTTCTTTGTATTTTTGCAAAAAACAATTTTTATGGAATCTAAAATGGACTCCCGTCGCTCATATACAAAAATAACAACCCACGTGCTTCAGGAGATGAAGCTTAAGGGTGAAAAGATTGCTATGCTTACGGCTTATGATTTTTCAATGGCAGGCATTCTTGATTCGGTAGGAATAGATATCATATTAGTGGGTGATTCGGCATCCAATGTAATGGCCGGGCACACCACCACACTTCCCATAACTCTTGATGAGATGATTTACCATGCATCTTCGGTTATGCGTGCGGTGAAGAGGGCGCTTGTTGTCGTTGACCTTCCCTTCGGCACTTATCAGGGTAACTCGATTGAAGCTCTGCATTCGGCAATCAGAATTATGAAAGAGGCCGGTGCCAATGCAATAAAGATTGAAGGTGGTGAAGAGGTGATAGGCTCTGTTAAAAGAATCCTTTCCGCCGGGATTCCGGTTATGGGTCATTTGGGTTTGATGCCTCAGTCAATTCATAAATTCGGAACTTATGTCGTTAGGGCAACCGAAAAAGATGAAGCCGACAAATTGATTCGCGATGCAAAACTTCTTGAAAGTGCAGGATGTTTTGCCATAGTTCTTGAAAAAATCCCTGCCAAGCTGGCCGCAAGAGTTACTAAGGAAGTTAAAATTCCGACAATCGGCATTGGAGCCGGTAGCGGTGTTGACGGACAAGTGCTTGTGCTTCACGATATGCTTGGAATTACTACGGAGTTTTCTCCAAGATTCCTGCGCCGCTATCACAATCTGAATGAGGAGATACAAGGCTCTGTGACTGCTTATATTGATGATGTTAAGTCGCAGGATTTCCCTAATGAGAGAGAGCAGTATTAGAAAGTCTTCAGTGCCGAAGCTTTGCTTCGTGCATGCTCGACCGGAGGTCGGCATCGGCAGTCCTCAGTCTGCAGTCTTCAGTTGGCAGTCAACAGTCGGCAGTTCTGAAAATCACCATTGCGTCGCTGCGTCGCCGCATGAGTTTTAATCGGCAAATAATAAAAAAATCGGCAGTCAACAGTCTGCAGTCTTCAGTCCTCAGTCTGCAGTTCCGAAAATCACGTTGCGTCGCTGCGTCGCCGCGTGAGCTTTATTCGGCAAATAATAAAAAAATCGGCAGTCATCAGTCTACAGTCCTCAGTCTGCAGTCCCCAGTCATCAGTCTTCAAATCGGCAGTTTTGAAAATCACGTTGCGTCGCTGCGTCGCCGCGTGAGTTTTAATCGGCAAATAATAAAAAAATCGGCAGTCATCAGTCTACAGTCCTCAGTCGGTAGTCAACAGTCTTCAAATCGGCAGTCTTCAGTAGGCAGTTCCGAAAATCACGTTGCGTCGCTGCGTCGCCGCGTGAGGATTTTTTATTCGAGTAGCAAATAAGTCGGCACTGTTCAGTCTTAAGTTAAATTGGTAGTCCGTTAAAGTAACCCGCAACATTCAAACCATCATCCACCCATCCCTATAATTATCTGATGAAAGAGCAAAGGCGGGTACTAACCCCTTTAACAATATTTAACAACGAATTGCAGGTGTTGTAATAATTTGATATATACTTTTGCGTTTCAAAATAAAATTTTAAAATTATGATGCAGACAGATATTAAAGAACTGAACGAACGCATACAAAAAGAGAGTGCATTTGTTGATATTCTCAATATGGAGATGCACAAGGTGATAGTGGGCCAGAAACAAATGGTCGAAAGGTTATTGATCGGATTGCTTGCAAACGGGCATATTTTGCTGGAAGGTGTTCCCGGTCTGGCTAAGACCCTTGCCATAACATCCCTTGCAAAAGCAGTTGATGCAAAGTTCTCACGTATCCAGTTTACACCGGACCTGTTGCCTGCCGACTTGCTCGGTACATTGATATACAGTCAGAAAAAAGAAGAATTTATGGTGCGTAAAGGACCTATCTTTGCCAACTTTATTCTGGCTGACGAGATTAACAGGTCTCCGGCAAAAGTACAGAGCGCTTTGCTTGAGGCTATGCAGGAACGACAAGTGACTATCGGTGATACAACTTATCCGCTTGAGGAACCCTTTCTTGTTCTTGCAACACAAAACCCCATTGAACAGGAAGGAACATATCCCTTGCCGGAAGCTCAGGTTGACCGGTTTATGTTAAAGGTTGTTATCTCATATCCTCAAAAGGAAGAAGAGAAAATGATTATCAGGGAAAACATTGCAGGCTCTTTTCCGCAACCGAATAAAGTGCTTAAGCCAGCTGATATAATCAAGGCAAGAGATGTTGTTCGTGAGGTTTATCTTGATGAAAAAATCGAGAATTATATTACCGATATTGTATTTTCTTCAAGATTCCCTTCTGAATATAAACTTTCGAAATTTGAAGGTCTGATAAGTTACGGTGCCTCGCCGCGTGCAAGTATCAACCTTGCCCTTGCCGCTAAAGCGTATGCCTTTATCAAAAGAAGAGGATATGTTATCCCCGAAGATGTTAGGGCAATAGCTCACGATGTGATGCGTCACAGAATAGGTCTGACCTATGAGGCTGAAGCTGAAAATATTACAACGGAGGATATTATTAACGAAATATTGAATACTGTTGAAGTGCCGTAGGAATGGTGGTAAATCCCGTAAGGTTTGCGTCTGGATATTGAACGTTGGACTAACCTTTAGGGATTACCGGTTGAAAGTTACGAAGGAGGCGGAGTTAAATAGGTGGAATGGTGTAACCGGTTCAACTCTCGAAAGTTTTCGGGCTTAACAAATAATTTAACACAAAACAAGTATTGACAGAAGTGGAAACAACGGATATTTTTAAAAAGGTACGTAAGATTGAGATAAAGACAAGAGGACTGTCGAACCAGATCTTTTCCGGTCATTATCACAGTTCTTTTAAAGGGAAAGGTATGGCCTTTAGCGAAGTCCGTGAATACCAATACGGAGACGATATCCGCAATATTGACTGGAATGTAACGGCACGCTTCAATCATCCTTTTATCAAAGTGTTTGAAGAGGAACGTGAACTGACCGTTATGCTGTTGATAGATGTGAGCGGCTCCAATGAATTCGGCACGAGGAGTCAGTTGAAGGAGGAGCAGATGACTGAGATAGCTGCCGTTCTTGCTTTTTCGGCAATTCAGAATAATGATAAGGTCGGTGTGATCTTTTTCAGCGATAAGATGGAAAAATTCATACCACCCAAAAAAGGTAGTTCTCATATTCTTAGAATTATACGTGAACTCATTGATTTTCACCCCGAAAGTCAGAAGACGGATGTCTCCGAGGGACTACGTTATTTGACAAATGCCATTAAAAAAAGATGTACGGCGTTTGTAATATCCGATTTTATGGACAAAGGATTTGATAATGCTCTTAAAATTGCAAGAAGTAAACACGATGTGGTTGCTTTAAGGGTATTTGATAAGAGGGAAGTAGAGTTGCCGAATGTGGGATTACTCAAAGTTTATAATAAAGAAACAGGCAGAAAAATGTGGGTTGATACCACAAGTGCAAAGGTAAGAAATGATTACGCTAAATGGTGGTCGGAACACGAAGCATATCTGAAAAATGTTTTTCTGAAAAGCGGTATTGATTACGCAACTTTCAGAACCGATACCGATTATGTGAAACCATTGGTAAATTTGTTTAAGAAAAGAGAAGCAAGGTTTTAATATGAATACCTTATATAAATTAGCGGTTATATTGATAATGTTGTTCTTTCAGCTTGTAGCGAAAGGACAAACGGAGGCTGAGGCAAAACTTGATACTACCGATATAACTATCGGCGACCAGATTAATTTGCAGCTTTCGTTTACCGGACCGTCGGATGTAAAAGTTGCCTGGCCGGCATTGTCCGATACCATTGTTACAAACGTGGAAGTGGTTGACCGTACCGGGATTGATACCGTTCCGTCCGGTGATGGCGTCAATCACTATATTCAAAATCTGACAGTTACAAGTTTCGACTCGGGATATTACGCCATTCCTCCTTTTAGGTTCAATTACAGGATTAAAGGTGATACTACGCTCCATTTTGTTGAAACTGCGCCGTTACTTCTTGGTGTTCATACGGTTGAGGTTGATACTACAAAGGCTTTCAAAGATATCAAGATGCCCATTGCCGCTCCCTACACTCTTCGGGAAGCATTACCCTGGATTGCGCTGGGATTGGCAATTATTTTGATTGGTTATCTTTTGTTTTATTATTTTAAAAAGAAAAAGCGGGATGAGCCGGTTTTTAAATCCGCAAAACCCAAATTGCCTCCTCATCAGATTGCTTTGGATGCCCTTGAAACCCTGAAGTTTAAAAAGTTATGGCAAAACGGAAAAGTAAAAGAGTATCATACCGAACTGACAGATATTTTGAGAACTTATATTTCCGAAAGATTCGGTATTCACGCATTGGAAATGACTACCGATGAGATAGTTGAAAGTTTTGAACCTGTAACTGTCAATGAACAGGCAAAAGCAAAACTGAAAGATATATTTGTGCTGGCGGATTTGGTCAAGTTTGCTAAAGCACAGCCTTTACCTGTAGAAAATGACCTTAGTCTGAACAACGCAATTGACTTTGTTAAGGAAACAATGCATATACAACAGCCGGTTGCGGGGACTGGAAACAGCGATTTGGAAAACGATAGCACTCCAAAGCCGGATAATGCCCCTGTGAAATCCGAAGTTGAAGGAGAAGGCGATAAAATTAATGATGATAAGGAAGAACGGAAAAAAGAGTTGAAAGATGTTTAATAATATTGAATTTGCATATCCGCATTATTTGTATCTGCTGTTGATACTTCCCCTGATAGGGCTTTGGTATTGGTACAGACAGAGGAGGGACTATGCCGAGCTACAGGTTTCTTCAACCGAAAGTTTTGAATCGGAAAGGAAAACGGTTAGGCAATATTTGTACTACGGATTGTATGTTCTGCGTATTCTTGCCATAGGACTTCTTATCATTGCTCTTGCAAGGCCGCAATCCAGCTCCAAAAGTAAAAATGTGAGCATCGAAGGTATTGATATTGTTATGGCACTCGATGTTTCGGGAAGTATGTTGGCAATGGATCTTAAACCCGACAGGCTGGAAGCTGCCAAAGAAGTTGCGTCGGAGTTTATTTCGGGAAGACCCAATGACAGATTCGGCCTTGTGATATTTGCCGGTGAAGCTTTTACACAATGTCCGCTGACAACCGACCACGCAGTTATAAAAAATCTGTTTAAAGAGGTTAAAAGCGGTATGATTGAGGATGGCACTGCTATTGGCGACGGGCTTGCAACTGCTATTAACAGGTTGAAAGACAGTAAAGCCGTAAGTAAAGTAATCATCCTCCTGACCGATGGTGTTAACAATATGGGCTCGCTTGACCCCTTGTCGGCAGCCGAAATAGCAAAGGTTTACGGAATCCGAATTTACACTATCGGCATTGGTACGGAAGGAACCGCACCTTATCCCGTACAAACTCCTTTTGGAGTGCAAACGCAGTATGTTAAAGTGCAAATTGATGAAGACCTGCTGACAAAAGTTGCCAATATGACCGACGGTAAATATTTCAGGGCAACAAGTAACAGGAAACTGAGAGAGATTTACAGGGAAATTGATAAAATGGAAAAATCCAAGATAGATGTTACCGAATTTAAACATAAAAGTGAGGAATTTTTCATTTATGCATTGATTGCTTTTGTTTTGTTAATATTTGAAATGTTATTGAGATACACGGTATTTAAAACTATGCCGTAATAAAAAAAATAAAAAATGGGAGTGTTTCGATTTGAACATCCGGATATATTATATGCCTTGCTGGTGATACCGTTGCTTGCGGTCATCTTTTGGATGATGCTGCGATGGAAAAAGAGAGCATTGGAGAAATACGGTGAACGCAGTGTTATCGGCAGGTTATTGCCTGATGTTTCCAAAAACCGGATAGTTACAAAGTTTGTTTTATTGATGTTAGCCTTGGTTTTTCTGATTCTCGGATTATCCAATCCTCAGGTGGGTTCAAAACTTGTCGAGGCCGAAAGAAAAGGTATTGATGTGGTGGTGGCTCTTGATGTTTCCAACAGCATGCTTGCCGAGGATATTAAACCCAACAGGCTGGAACGTGCCAAACAGGCAATTTCCAAGCTTGTTGATAAAATGGGAAACGATAGAATAGGAATTGTGATTTTTGCGGGTAAAGCTTATACTCAACTGCCGATCACAACCGATTATTCTGCTGCCAAATTATTCCTTACAACGGTAAGTACAAAGGATGTCCCTACGCAAGGTACGGCTATAGGCGATGCCATTGACCTCGCCGTTAAAGCTTTTGATGATGATACTCATAGCAGAGCAATCATTATCATTACCGACGGCGAAAATCATGAGGATGATGCCATAAAGGCAGCGGAAAATGCAGCCGCAAAAGGAATAAGAGTTTATACTATCGGTATGGGACTTGCGGAAGGTGCTCCGATACCGGTTTACGATAAATACAACCGGAAAGTGGGATATAAAAAAGACAGGCAGGGAAATACCGTAATTACTCGTCTCAATGAGTCTGTTTTACAGCAAATTGCAGCTGCCGGAAAAGGTATCTACGTTAGAGCCAACAATACGACTACCGGCTTGAAAAAAATATACGATAACATTAACAAACTTGAAAAAACCAAATTCGAAAGTAAAATGTTTTCGGATTATGAATCCAGATTTCAATATTTCATTGCTTTGAGTTTGGTATTCCTTTTGATTGAACTTCTGGTATTTGAAAAGAGACCTAAATGGTCGAAAAAAGTTGATTTGTTTAATAAAAAAAGTTGGATGTACAAATGAGGTCATTAATAATTGTCATATTGGTTTTGTCCGCTGTTTCCGCATTTTCGCAGAAGGAGAACAGGTATATCCGTAAAGGTAACAACTCCTTTGAAGAACAAAATTATAAGGATGCAGAGGTTGATTATATGAAGGCTTTGGAAAAAAATCCGGAATCGGCAAAAGGTCAATTCAATCTTGGTGATGCACTTTATAAACAAGAGAACTATGAGGATGCCGCCAAATTGTATCAAAATCTTTCCGAGACCGCACCCAATGACAATGCCAGAGCCGACTCATGGTATAATCTCGGTAACACCTTGTTACAGTCGAAGAAATATCAGGAAGCTATCAATGCATATAAAAATTCATTGAAACTGAGACCCGATGATATGGATGCCAAATATAATCTCGAATATGCTAAAAAGATGTTGAAACAACAGCAGCAGCAACAAAAAAATAAAGATAAGAATAAGGATAAAAATAAAGATAAGAAAGATAAGCAAAAACAGGATCAGAAAGATAAGCAGGATAAGCAGAAGCAGGATCAACAAGACAAGCAGCAGAAGCAGGATCAACAGAATCAACAAGACAAACAACAGAATCAGGATCAGCAAAAGCAACAACAAAATCAGCAGAAACAACAGCAGCAGCAGTCAAAGCAGATTTCTAAAAAAGATGCCGAACGAATGCTTGCCGCTTTGAAAAACAATGAAAAAAAGACCCTTGAAAAGGTTAAAAAGCAAAAGATGAAAGGTGTAAGAGCTAAAAGTATTGAAAAAGATTGGTAATA
Organism: Bacteroidales bacterium; assembly: GCA_026984135.1. Taxonomy (GTDB): domain Bacteria; phylum Bacteroidota; class Bacteroidia; order Bacteroidales; family JAADJA01; genus JAADJA01. The sequence goes on along the minus strand of JALSSR010000113.1, from coordinate 4,579 downwards.
AAAATAGAAGAATCAAGTTATTATAGATATTTTTGCGAAATAAAATGAGGAAGTCCGTATTATTCATATTGTTCATATTTCAAGTTATCACTTCCGCAGCCTTTGCACAGGATGTTGTCTTCACTGCTTCGGCAAGGGATGTAGTGCGTACGGGCGAAAGATTCCGGATAACCTATACACTGAATGCCGACGGTAAAGAGTTTCGTACTCCCGATATGAAGGATTTTATGGTCATATCAGGCCCTCATACATCGCAAAGCTCGAGTATCCAGATAATTAACGGGAAAGTCAGCCGCTCGGTGGAAAATACTTTTACTCTTTACGTTGTGGGAAACAAGGAGGGAATATTCACAATCCCGCCTGCCACTATAAAGGTTGACGGAAAAGAGTATAAATCAAACGAAATTAAAATACAGGTTGTAAAAAGCAACAATCAGGTGCAGCAGCAAGGCAATACCGGAGGTAACAGCTCAAGTCGCGGTTCGGTCAATTCGTCAGGTGCCTCCTCCGATATTAAAGATGATGTTTTTATCAGGGTTACTGTGGACAAAAGAAATCCTGTTGTCGGTGAGCAGGTTTTGGTGACATATAAATTGTATTACAGAATAAATATTTCAACTCCGCAGTTTAATAAAGAACCTGCATTCCCCGGCTTTTGGGTTAACAATCTGTTATTGAACAGTAAAAGCTATAAGCAGTACGAAGAAACATACAAAGGAAAGCGCTATAACGTTGCCGAAATAAAGAAATATGCACTTTTCCCGCAAAGGAGCGGCAAACTAATTATAGAACCTGCCGAAGCAATGTGTCAGGCGCAATTGAAAGCAAAGACACAGAAAAGAACCAATGACCCGTTTTTTGACAATTTCTTCAACGATCCTTTTTTCAACAGATATAAAACCGTTGATCTGAATTTGACTACAAGACCCGTAACGATTAACGTTAAGCCTCTCCCTTCACAAAACATGCCTGCCGATTTCAGCGGTGCTGTGGGTGAGTTCGACTTCAGCTCGACAATAGATAAAACCGAATGTAAGGCTAATGATGCTATCACTTTGAAATTTACCGTCAGCGGTAAAGGAAATATTGAATTGGTTGATAAACTGAATGTTAAATTTCCTCCCGACTTTGAAGCTTACGATCCTAAGGTTACCAAAAAGATTACCACATCCCAATATTCGGTTTCGGGTCGTAAAACCTTTGAATATCTGATAATTCCGCGTAACCCCGGTAATTTCAAAATACCACCGGTGAAATTCAGCTATTATAGCCTGAAAAAGAAAAAGTTTATTACTTTACAAAGTTCGGAATATGACATAACCGTGGCAAAAGGTGACGGCTCTTCTGCAGGAATGGTTTACAGCAATGTTAATCAAAAAGATATTAATTATATCGGAACGGATATCAGGCATATAAAAGTAAGTGAATCACATTTGAAACCTGTCGGAGTTTTCTTTTTCAACTCATTATCGTTTTATTTGTGGTTGGCGGCACCTGTTATCTTGTTCATCCTGTTTGTGATATTCTGGAAAAAAGAATTTGAAAAAAGGAGTAACATTGCTCTGATGCGTAATCGTAAAGCCACTAAAGTAGCGCGTTCACGATTGAAGAAAGCTCACTTGTTTATGAAAGAGGGTAAAAAAGATGAGTTTTATGTGGAAATATCTCAAGCTTTGTGGGGTTACCTTAGTGACAAATTCAGCATCCCGCTGTCAAACCTTTCGATGGATACCGTTCAGGAAACTCTTGCGGGGAAGGGTGTTAAGGATGAATTGATAAAAACATTTATTGAGACTCTCAATAATTGTGAATTTGCACGTTTTGCTCCAGCGGACAGTAGCGGAACAATGGAAAATATTTATAATGAAGCTGTGAATGCAATAAGTTTATTGGAAAGTGAACTTAAATAATAAATTGTAAGAATATGAAAAGAGTGTTTTTCGTTTTGGCCTTTTTGATTTTTCTTCTGCCTGTTTTTGCCGGTGGAATAGATACTCTTTATACCAAGGCGAATGCGGAATACGATAAGGAACTTTATACTAATGCCGTTGATGACTATCTGCAAGTTATAAAAAACGGATATGAATCGCCCGAAGTGTATTACAACCTGGGAAATGCTTATTTTAAACTTAACGACTATCCTTCGGCAATTTTATATTACGAAAAAGCAAAAAAACTTGCACCCGACGATGAGGATATCAATTATAATCTGAAAGTCGTTAATACAAAGATCGTTGATAAGATTGAACCTCTGCCGGAACTGTTTCTGAAAAGATGGTGGAAATCATTCTATAATGTGATGAACTCAACAACCTGGGCCTGGCTGACAATTATTTCGTTTATTGCTTTCTTTTTCTTTCTGTCGTTTTATCTTTTGTCGAACAAAATTGTCATAAGGAAGTTTTCATTTTATTTGGGAATTTTGGCTGTCTTCATTACAATTTTGAGTTTTGTTCTCGGCTTTGAGAAATATAATGCCGAGCATAATCAGAAAGAAGCAATAGTTTTTGTCCCCACTTTAACGGTCAAAAGTTCTCCGAGCGAAAGCAGTGTTGACCTCTTTGTGATTCATGAAGGAGCAAAAGTGAAAATAGTTGATAAAGTAGGACGCTGGTATGAAATACGTATTGCCAACGGAAGTGTAGGCTGGCTGCCCGTTGATGCCGTGAAAAAGATATAACCTGATCATTACGGTTCAGCATCAGTTTATTTGACGAAAAAAATAATTTTAGCTTAACACTAATTCCCATTTGGTCTGTTGTTCTGAATATATTATCTTTTGTGGGTAACCTGTTCTGAAATTGCCGAAAAGATTCTTGTATAACTGAAACTTTGATTGTATTACCAAAAAGATTCTTGTATATCCTAAACTTTTGGTACTCTTGCAAAGAGATTCGTATATATCCTAAACATTTACAAAGATGGTAACAAGAAAAATATACATTGAAAAGATAGACAAATTTATTGATTTTTTGCTTCGGTAACGGCAACATCATACTTTCCGTTCGTATTTTTAAACACCTCCAGCCATTTATTTGCCTGTACCATCATATTCGAGAAACTGCCGACCGGATGAAGTAGAAAGACTTTGGGCTTGGGCATTGCATCAATCATTACCGGAAGTGCCGAAAATGAAAGCTCCAAAGCAAGGTAAATCTTACTTATGCCTTTGTTAAACAAAAAGTCTTTGATGACCGGATTTCGTAACTCAATGCCGAGTGACGAGAAAGCAATCACCACAAACACTGCCCTGATATTCATTCCCAAACCTATCAAAAGTCCGGATGAGTCGAAAAATGAGCCGGTGGAATGAAAACCGTTCCAGAAAATTGCCGCAAGGAAAGTGAGGATAAAAAGTTGTATCCAGAAAACAGGTTTGCGTAGCCTGCGTAACGATTTTTTATAACGAAATATACAAGCTCCCGAATATGCAGCGATAAATACGGTTGCAATCCAAAGTTCGGTCATATTCACCAGCAACAATCCCAATGGGATAAGTATCAAATGAGTAAAAAATAACGGAATTGAGAATTTCTGCTCCTTATTTACAATAAAGATATTGCTTTGCATATTATCCTTCAATTTAAAACTCTGACCGGTCTTTCGCTCAAAAACCTCCTTTTTTGATCTTTTTCCGATATGAACACCTGTAAATGCCGCAATGATTCCGAGTACGACATACACTCCGACAAGTGCTATTATTAAATCCCACGGGTCGGCATCTTCTATTCTCAGTTGTTTGGCTGCAAAATGAAAAATATCAACATACAATCTTGCTATGTCAAGACCGTAAAGGATAAGAAGGCTGATGATCTTATGAATGAATGCACTTGAAACGCTTAAAGCACCTGCTATAGAGAGTGATATCAGGTTATTCCCGAAAAATCTGATAAAGAATTCCAGTATGAGTGCTTCCGACAAAATTCCCAGCATAGGACCCAGAATAACGGCACTCGGAGAGATGGATTTCATAAGGGCTGTTATCAGCCCGGCACGCCATATCAATCCTTTTTCCGGCCACATCTGGTAAAAAGCTATTGCCAGGATAGTCCCGTTTGTGGCAAGTATCGAACCGGCAAACGGAATACGCAGATTATGGAAGAAACTGCCGATAATAATTTCAACGGAAGCCCATAACCCGCCCACGACGGCGGCCTTGAGCCAGACGGTGTTTAATTGTATTTTTGTTGTTGAACTGCGCATTTCAATCAACAAAAGTAAGATAAAATTGCGGGAGATTAAAACAAAGAATCAACAAACCACCGTCATCACGAATATAAAGCCGACATTGTGAAATACCATTGGTCGGGGCCTTGCGCAGAAGTGGCATTGAGCAATCCGCCGGAAGTTGCAACTGTGGTTTGTAGCAGGCATGACCCGGTTTTCAACCTTTCGGGACTCCTGCGCACCGGCCTGCTTCGACCCGAAAGGTTTTGCAACTACTCCCCTCTGTGTGCCGGATACAGCGAAGGCTGGGAGGGGGTGCGCCGGATAGTGCGGCTGCGGGGGTGTGTTAGAATTCATTTTGTCATCATTTTAATACCCGTAAACCCTTGCTTCAAAATTCTCTACAGCTATT
>JALSSR010000112.1 GCA_026984135.1 Bacteroidales bacterium | reverse complement strand
TAATGCCGATACTAAATCCTGAACAACGCTTTGAAAGAGACGGACTAACACTTAGCGCTTTTTCGGAGTAATCCTTGTTGGTGACAACACCAACAAGAGGCAGAGAATGGCATCATATTCCGGGATGACCGGCGAAGCTGAGATTCGGGTAATTTACCCCTCTAAATCTCCCCTAAAGGTGAGACTAATGAAAGATTTGTCGAAAAATGAAACCTCTGAAGTAAAGCTAACATTTTTGTGGTTTTTGTATTTTCGTGGTAAAGAAATTAAAACTCAAAAGACACTAAATCCTGTAAATGATTATTCATCGTTTACCGGACAATATGCCATTAAAAATGCTTTCTCCCAGGCAGGGGTTGAATTGCAATTCTTTCAAATTGTTCTTGCTTTGATAGATGAAACGGTTATTTTTGCAAACAAAAATTTAAAAATGAAAAAACCGGTATCAATTTCCATTATCCTTGCCGCAATACTTTTATCTTGTACGCAGGTCAATATTAAAAAAAGAGACATTAGCATTATTCCTAAACCTGTAAAACTTGAGAAGGGTGAAGGACATTTCATTTTAACTTCACGAACAACTCTTGTTCATCCCGACAACAAAGAAATTGAGAGTGTTGTTGACTATTTTGAGGAGATAATAAAAATCCCCACAGGATACAACCTCGAAGAATGTGACGATTGTAGCGGAGATAAAAAAAATGCAGTCATATTTAAAATTTCCGGTGATGATAAATACGGCGACGAGGGTTATTCGTTGGAGGTGACCGAAAGAAACGTTACCATTACCGCTGCAAAGCCGGCCGGACTTTTTTACGGGATTCAAACTATTCTTCAATTGTTGCCCGTTGAGATCTACAGTTCTAAAAAGGTTGAAAATCTGACCTGGGATATTCCCGCCGTAAAAATATTCGACAAACCGGCTTTCAAATGGCGCGGAATGCATCTTGACGTATCGCGTCATTTCTTTCCGAAAGAGTTTATCAAGCATTACATTGATTTGATTGCAATGCACAAAATGAACATCTTTCACTGGCATCTTACCGACGACAACGGCTGGAGGATAGAGATAAAAAAATATCCGCAACTCACCGACATTTGTGCATGGCGCGTACCGAGAGACAAGTGGCGCGGGGTAGAACCGCCAAAGCCCGGCGAAAAAGCTACCTACGGAGGATATTACACTCAGGACGACATCAGGGAAATAGTGAAATATGCCGCCGAAAGACAAGTTGAGATTATTCCCGAAATTGAAATGCCGGGTCACACAAGCGAAGTATTCGCAGCTTTTCCCAATCTGTCTTGTACGGGAAAGAAAACGGATGTTCGTCCCGGCAGCTATTGGCCCAATACGGATATTTTTTGTGCGGGAAACGATTCGGTATTCGTTTTCATCGAAAATGTGCTTGACGAGGTGGCTGAACTCTTCCCGTCAAAGTATATTCATATAGGAGGTGATGAAGCCGACAAAACAAACTGGAAAAAATGTAAAAAATGTCAGAAAAGAATAAAAGACGAAAACCTGAAGGATGAAAACGAACTCCAAAGCTGGTTCGTCAAGAAAATTGAGAACTATCTTATTTCAAAAGGAAAAAGGCTTATCGGGTGGGATGAAATACTTGAGGGAGGCCTTGCACCCGAAGCTACAGTTATGTCGTGGCGCGGTTTTAACGGAGGTATAGAATCAGCGGAAATGGGTCACGAAGTGATTATGTGTCCCACATCATACTGTTATTTCGATTATTATCAGGCCGACCCCGATTTTGAACCGCTTGCTATCGGAGGATTTCTGCCTCTGAAAAAGGTATATTCCTTCAATCCTGTTCCTCAGGAACTTTCAAGCGACAAAACCCATTATATCCTTGGCGGACAAGGCAATGTTTGGACAGAATTTATTTCAACTCCCGAACATGCGGAATATATGTCGGTACCGCGAATGACAGCTCTTGCGGAAGTCCTTTGGACTCCCCTTAACGAACGTAATTGGGACGATTTAAGAAAAAGATTGCAAACGCAGTTCAAAAGATTTGACCTTATGGGTGTAAACTACTCCAAAGGCTCATATAGAATTAATATCGTACCTTCAAAACAATCAGACGGCAGCTTCTCCGTTGTGCTTAAATCGGAGCAAATTGCCCCCGTTCATTACACTCTCGACGGCTCCGACCCCACTCCCGAATCTCCCGTTTATAAAGCCCCCATAAACATCAATAAAACCACAACCGTCAAAGCCGCTATCTTTATTGACGGCAAGTTGATGGAAAAAATTTCGGAGAAAACGATCACGCTGCACAAAGCGGTAGGCAAAGACATATCTCTGACAGAGCCGAACAGGAGGTACAAAGCAAACGGTCCCGCTACTTTGGTTGACGGCTTGAAAGGCTCTGACAATTTCAGGGACGGCTATTGGCTCGGATTTGAAGGTAAAGATATGGAAGCACTCATTGACCTTGGAGACGACACACCCGTAAATTCCGTATCGGAAACCTATTTTCAAAGAGGAGCTTCCTGGGTTTTTCTGCCTGTAAAAGTGACTTTTGAATTGCTTGACAAAAACAAAAAAGTCATTGAAACGAAAACGGTATTACCAAAAGCAAATCCCAAAGAGGAAGGAGTTATCAGAGAAGATTTCAAAGCCGGATTTGACGGAGCAAATGCAAGATTTGTTACGGTTCACGCCTATAGTATGAAAAAGTGTCCCTCGTGGCACGAAGGAGCAGGAAAAAAATCGTGGATTTTTACGGATGAGATTGTAGTTGAGTAGTCAACGCTTCTATATCCTTCTGTGTTCTGAGTACAAACTTTTGTTTTGCATTGAATCCGTTGAATAAGGTTTCCTGCTTTTTATTTGATACTACCAAATAATATTTCAATAAATCGTTTGATAGTATCAAACGGTATTAATTATTCCTTACAATTTTTTCAAATCTTCTATAATATCATTAATCGGAGCCACCATGACATTTTCTCTAACTTTGTAGGAAGAATCAACCGGAGCTGCGATCCATACATAATTTATATCCAATTCATCAATAGCATGGTAAAATCCGGGTGTAAGTTTTGGTGCAGATGACAGTTTACACTCAATTGCATATTTTTTATTACCCTTTTCAAGGATAAGGTCAATTTCATTCCCTTTAACAGTCCTGTAAAATGAAGGTTCAAAACCGCTTATATTACCAAGGATATTTTCAATAATCAGAGTTTCCCAGGAGGCACCGGCTACCGGATGACCGAATAATGAATCAAAATCCGAAATATTAAGTAGAGAGTGCAAAATTCCGGTATCTCTTATATATATCTTTGGAGATTTAATAAGCCTTTTCTTCAGGTTTCCATAGTACGGTTTCAATATACGTACCATAAATGTTTGTTCCAGTACATCAAGATATTTTTTAACCATTGTGTGGCTTACTCCAAGAGAATTTCCCAAATTAGAATAATTGACTACCTGCCCCTGAATATGGGCGAGCATCTGCCATAATCTTCTCATACTTGCAGGTGGATATGATATTCCCATATTCGGTATATCTCTTTCCAAAAATGTTTGAATAAAACTTTTGCGCCACAAATAGCTAATTTCATCACTATCTGATAAATAGCTTCTTGGAAATCCTCCCCTTAACCAATATTTATCTTCAATACCCCCGATTTTTTGATTTTCCGTTTCAGTAATTAAAAACGGTGTTAGCTCCTGAAAAATAATTCTTCCGGCAAGAGTTTCGCTGCTTTGTTTAATCAATTCCGGTGATGCAGACCCCAAAAAAAGAAACTGACCGTTTCTCCCCCGTCTGTCAACAACACTTCTTAATAACGGAAACAATTCGGGAACTCGCTGTATTTCGTCCAGACAAATAAACTTATCCTCATATTGTTTAAAAAATAATGACGGTTGTTCTAACTTCGCAAGGTCGTCAGGATTCTCAAGATCAAAATACAGGCTATCCGGCCTACCTTTTATTATATGGTTTGCCAATGTAGATTTCCCACACTGCCTTGGTCCGAGAATTGCTACTGACGGAAAATGATTTAAATACTTTTCTATTTCCGTACCGATATTTCTTTCTATATATTTCATATTGCAAAGATATAAAAAAAGGTGTTAATTGCAAATCAAAGTTTCAATTATCACCTTTTTGATACTTTTTAATACTGTTTTTTGTAATTATTGATATCAATTCTTAATGTTCTCAATCCCTAAATGAACTTTTAATGGTAAAAACAAGTACTTTGCTTCCGGTTTGTCCGGATTGTGAAAGACTAAAATTTATTACTTTTACAGGGTTAAAGAAAAAGTGACGACAAAAAATATTGGTATTTGCCCCGAATGGCACATAGGAAAAGGTAAGAAAGCCTGGCTGTTTTGTGATGAGATTATTGTGAAATGATATATTTTCGGATACTCTCGTTCAAAGTATGTCAGAGAATAATAATTTATTATTAACTTTGCAGCCGATTTGTTTTTATATTTGAATACACATTGAAACCGGTATAAAAGCTTACCTCAACGTCTTTTCAGCTATTCTAACAACATCTGATAAATTATATATTGATAACATAAAAACATTAAAAATGGCAAAAGTAGAAAAAGGAAATACAGTAAAAGTACACTATACAGGCAAACTAAGCGACGGATCCATATTCGATTCTTCTGAAGGCGGACAACCTCTGGAATTTAAAGTCGGTGACGGCAACCTGATTCCCGGATTTGAAAACGGAGTTCTCGGAATGGAAGTTGATGACACAAAAACGGTTGTAATACCTCCCAAAGAGGCTTACGGTGAAGCGCGTGAAGAGTTGGTAATGGAAGTTCCGAAAACAAACCTCCCGGCAGAGTTAAAACCCGAAGTTGGGATGGAATTGGTTTCACGACAGCCTGACGGTCAAGAAATTATAGTTAAGATCATTGAAGTTAAAGATGATTCGATTGTAATTGATGCCAACCACCAGCTCGCAGGAAAAGACCTGACCTTTGACATTAGAGTTGTGGAAATTTCATAATTCTTCATTATCATAATACTTACTAATTTTATTATCTTTGCAGTTTGGTTATAAGATATGTTATTGGCATAAACAAATAAAAAGGTAATAAACTATGAATCATCAGTTAAGAATACAATATCCGGAAAAATTACCGGATGCGTTACAATTGACACAGAAGGAATTTGAAAGAGACGCAAAAATGGCTATGGCAGCAAAACTTTTTGAAATGGGAAAACTTTCATCAGGAATGGCTGCGGATCTAGCAGGTGTTGATAGGGTTTTTTTCCTGTTAAATTTATATAAATACAATGTTAATATGATCGAATTGGAAGACGACGAACTTAAATCAGACTTAAAAAATGCCTGATAGAATTGTGATAAATACAGGACCAATTATTTCTATTGTTGCTGCTACAGGCGATTTGCGAGTTTTAAACAAATTGTATAAGGAAGTTTATGTACCATTTGAGGTCTCCAGGGAATTAACAATTAGTTCTATAAGTATTTTTGCACAAGATGAGTTTAATGAAGCTGATTTTCTAATTAAAATTGATAATCCGATAGATATATCTTCTCTCTTAAATAACTCCCTTGATAAAGGTGAAGCTGCCGTAATTCAATTGGCACTGGATAAGAGCATTAATGTCGTTTGTATTGATGAAAAAGTTGGAAGACGAATAGCAAGACTTAATAACTTAACTTTAATCGGCTCTATTGGAATTCTTATCAAGGCAAAAGAATTAGGTTATATAGCTTCTATTAAAGAAGCTATTAATAAAATGCAAACAAAAGGAATTTATTTATCTGATAATGTGATAAACTTTGCTCTTCGTGCATCAAATGAAAAATAAAGAAATCACATTTTATCCCACACTTCGTCAAAAGCAATCCTGAACCAGACAGTATATCTTTCGGGATTGTTTTTCATATCCTCTTGGATATCCTTCATCTTCATAAATTTATAATCGTTGACTTCCTCTGGGTTTATTTGTGGCAAGGAATTATAATATCCGGTAAAAACGTGGTCGAATTCGTGTTCGGTCAATCCCTGACCGACATCAGACTTGTATAAAAAAGAAAAGGCCTCTTCTATTTCACAATCAAACCCCATTTCCTCCGTTAACCTGCGATGTGCAGCGGCATCTGTTTTCTCCCCTTCCCTTGGGTGGCTGCAGCAAGTGTTTGTCCAAAGCCCCGGGGAATGATATTTCGCTAATGCCCTCTGCTGAAGCATTAGCTCTCCTTTATCATTAAAAATAAATACGGAAAAAGCACGGTGTAATACTCCCTTTTTATGAGCTTCCATCTTTTCCATTGTCCCAAGCGGGCTATCATTTTCATCAACCAGAATTACCTTTTCCATATCTTTTTACATTTTGCCGGCAAAGATAAAAATTTTGATTTAAGAGATAATTAAGGCGAAAAGTTATGTCTGTCAAAAGGGATACTCAAAGGAAGTTTAATTTAGTTTTTTTTCTAAAAAAATAATTCCTTAACTTCGCAGCCTGATTAAAGTACAATTTAACTGATTATATGATATGGAAGCTCGAAAAATTGATACAATTAACACTTACTCACAGCATTATAAGGATGCTCATAAAAACAATAAAATAAAGAAAGTACTTTCCTCTAACTTATTGGCGGTGCTTTTTATAGCTTTTTCTTTTCTGTTAGTTCAATGCAACTCTTCGTCAACATCATCGAAGAATAAAGATAAAACAGCCTGGGAGAATGCACAAAAGCAAAATACCCTGAACGCATATGATGGTTACCTTGCAAAATACCCCAAGGGTGAGTATGCAGATAAGGCTAAAACCGAGCAGGCAAAAATTCTTATCAATGAGGCAAAGACCGGAAACCCCATTGAAAGTTACGATAAATATATAAAACGCTTCCCCAATGGAAAAAATAAAAATCTCTTTGATCCTTTGGTTTACAATTACATTTTAAAACAGGATTCGGTTGAGATGTTCGATGATTATATTGAAAGATTTCCCGACGGTCAGTATTCCGGACAATTTGAAAAGTCAATATTCGACAAAGTCAGGACAGGAAAATCGTCAATGGATTTTTCAGATTATGTTGCACGATTTCCAAACAGCAATTATATTATGGAAATTGACTCTCTGCTTTTCGACTCTGCTAAAAAGTATAGAACTCCGGCAATTTATGATGAGTATTTGGCAACATTACCCAATGGAATTCACAGGCCTGAGATTGACTCGGCTTATGAGAAAGCTCTCTACCAAAAGGCAATAGCCACCAATTCTGCCGATAACTTTAACAGATATATCAATAAATACGCGAAAAGCAAAAAGATTAAGAAAATAAAAGTTGAGACCCAACCTCCCGGACAAAAAATTTCACTTTACGATATAAACGACACTCTTTGGAAAAGAATCACAACTCCCGTTGTTATTAATGGAATAGAAGGGACGAAGTTTGTCCTGAAAACAAGTAATCCCAAGTATAATAAAATCAACAAAACCTATTCCGTGACCAGGGATAACAACCAGGTTATATCTCTCATTATGCGTACTCCTTACAAACCTGTTGTCAATGAAGATTTTAACGGGGCATCATCAAAGTGGGCAATTAACGGTAAGAAGGATAAATCCGAAATAAAAAACGGAGTTATGACTTGCAATGTCGTCTCTAAGCAATATCAGAAGCTCGAAAAACTAAATATTGACCTGAACAAGAATTTTGAAATTAAGATAAAATATAAAGTTTTAGGCAAAAAAAACAATTATTACAGATCATACTTCGGAATTGTATGGGGTGATGAGAACAAGGCAAAATTCTTTTTTGTAAGTGCAGACGGGAATTATAACTATGGCGAGCAAACAGGAAATGCCAATCCTGATAATAATTTTGGTTATGCAAACTGGGACAACTATTCACCTGACAACGATAACTGGATGAGTACGGGAGTTTTTAAACCTAAAGATTTTAATATTATCAAAGTTGTGAAATCGGATAATCAGATAAAGTATTACCTGAACGGCAAATATATTCGCTTTGAAAACAATATGACTAAGTACAAAGGTAGTTTTGCAGGTTTTGGAATAGGTAACATAGTTGTCCAAATTGACTATATAATTATTGACCAGAACTTGTAAATTCGGATTACGATTTCGGATAGAACAGACTAGTTCATAAAAGAATTATTATTTTCAGGCTGTTGATTGCAAAACTATTGCTACATCTACAAAATAAGAATAAAATTACTCTCTCAAATTATTTTTAATTTCCATTTATAAAATAGTATTCTTAAAAACGGACATTTTCCATTTAACGGAAAATGTCCGTTTTTATCAATATAACCACATTATTTTTCCACCATTTTTCCACTATTGACAGTATTAACAATAGCATATTTAGAATCTGTTAAAATAAGAACAATTATATATTATTACATATCAATCTCTTATAAAGAAATAAATATATCCGAAAATAAACATATGTTAATATTGCTCTATTTTAAAAAACACCATTATTATCTATATATCAACACATTAAAACTTTTGGCACAGATATTTAGTAAAATAGAAAAAACAAAAAAATATTATAAAATATTTAACCCCTAAAAGATCAAAAATATGTTTGTAATTAAAACTACAAAAACTTTGAAACTGATAATCCAAACGGCAGTATTGTCATTATTAATAGTTACAGGCTACTCCCAGGAGTCGGACACTATGGCGCAGATTGCAGAAAGCCCCAATCAAAACAGTGCGGAAAAACTTACTGTTAATTTTAACAAAAGTGACTTTTTCAGGGCTTATGATATTCCTGAAACGGCAAGAGGGATCAGGTCAAAGCTGCTTGATGTAGGAGAGATAAGAAGCGCACCATCCTGCAAATCGGAAAAACTTGACGTGCTGATTCCGAAAGGTGAAATCGTAATGGTATATAAATATTTTAATGCGGAGAGATGCTGGTCGGTACATTATAAGGATGCGTGGGGATTTATTCCTGATAATATTGTCTTTCCTGTTTTTGATGACTCAAAAATAAAACAGGCAACAAAATATGACGAACCTCCCCAGCTAAAAACACAAATCAGACCTAAATATCCTAGTGAGGCAAAAAAGAAAGGTATTAAAGGCAAAGTGTATGTAAAAGTATTTATAAATGAAAAGGGTGTTGCAAGTGATGCAATTATACTTCAGGGAATACCCGGACTTAACCAGGCAGCAATTGATGCCGTAAAAAAAGCAAAGTATAAACCGGCAAAACTAAAAGGCAAACCTGTTGGTGTGTGGGTTAACCTCTCACTCAACTTCAATTAATCGAATTTATTAATCCAAATATCTAAACTCTAAAAAATGAAACGTATTTATCAACTATTAGGAATTGGTGTACTCGTGCTGTTTTTCAGTCAGCAAGCGCTATCACAAGAAATCGAAACGCTATGGGATATTGATGTTTCAACGGCATCAAAGCACGAAGAAAAATTATCGGATGCACCCGGTATTTTGACAGTAGTAACAAAAGATGAAATTCAGGGTTTCGGAGCATTAACACTTAGTGACGTTCTTAACAGGGTAACAAGTATGTATATGATACACGCCGGCACCTTTATGTGGAATGTGGGCTCTGTCAGAGGTCAAAACATAACAAATTCTGATAATCATGTGTTGATTTTAATAAATGGAAGACCTTACAGAGATGGTATGTCAGGAGGGTTTAACAGTGTGGCTTACGTTGCTTTCCCTGTTGAAACCATTGACCACATTGAAATTATCAGAGGCCCGGGATCGGTATTGTACGGAACAAACGCATATTCCGGAGTTATCAATATTATTACTAATGTCGCCGATGAGGAATCAACATATAAAGCGGCTCTCGGTTACGGTTCGTATAATACTATGACAGGATCGTTCAGCGGCGGAGTTCATTTTAACGATGATTTTAATCTGAATTTCGGTATTAACTACTTCAACGACGATGGCCCTGAATTTGAATTTACCGATACTCCCTTTCAAATTCCGTCGGGTGATTCGGCTATTAACATTCCTCCACAGTCAGGCAAAGGTAATTTCACAAGAGATAATTATGGCATTTTCCTTAATCTTAATTATAAAGGGCTGCATTTCAACACTCTCTATTCCGATCTCTATCCTTACGGGTTAGCTTTACCTTTCAAATGGGAAATTAATTCAAATCCGCCTGATAAAGCGGGTAGTGAAATGACTTCTTTTAAAAGATATTTTGCAGATTTGGGATATACATTTACCTTTAACGACAAATATTCTCTTGATGTTAATATGACTTACAACTGGTTTAAAGCCGAGGGGTGGGTTCAGGATGATAATAATCCGGATGCAACAAAAGGCTTAACAAGTAATCCCATATTTGAAATGGCATTTAATGCCTCACCTGTCGAAGATCTCAACTTTATTGTCGGAGGTGTTTTTGATTACAATAAATTCGAAGGTGCACAAATGACCGATGGTGATTTAACTAAGTATGGCCTTTATTTTCAGGCTGACTACAGAATAAAATGGATAAAGTTTATTCTCGGTGGACAACTCAATAAAGTTGAAAATATTGATATGAATATCTCACCAAGGATCGGAGTCATTGCAAACTTCAACGATAACTGGGGTATTAAAGGGTTATACAGTACAGCTTTCAGAAATGCATATCCCATTGAGACCAATGTTAATCACCCTTCTTTTACGGGGAATCCGAATCTGAATCCCGAATTGATTGGAACCGCAGAAGGACAATTGTTCTATCAGAATGAAAAGATACAGACATCTTTGACATATTTTAACAGCCATTTATCTCAACTTATAAATCGTGTTCCCAATCCTGACGAACCCGGCAAAATGATTTACCAAAATATCGGAACATTCGACTTTTCAGGTATCGAATTCGAAGGAAAATTCAGTTTGACAGAAAAGTTGAGTCTTATGGCTTCCGCAACATATCAGCAAAACGAAAAAAACGACAGTTTGAAAAATGCCGCTTACTGGCCTCAAACAATTGTCAAAGGGGGGCTTCTATACAAACACGACTACTTTTCAATCGGGTTATGGGACAATTATTTCGGCAAACCTACACAAATACCCAATCCTTTGGTAACTACAAATCCTGAAGCTAAAGCATTTAATGAACTTTCGGCAAATTTGACTTTCAATTTGTCCAATGTTGTAAATAAAGATATGAAAGTGAAAATTCTACTTTCTGTTTACGGTGACAATCTGCTAAATAGCGATCCCTCATGGTATCCCGAATTTTCTTTGGAAACCGTTAATAGTATGCCATTGCATACGGGACGTTCGTTCTACGGAAAATTAACGGTACAGTTTTAATAGTAGTCTTTTATTTGATTAACAACAATTTTATCAAACACAAAGAAGCCGGGTAAAAACTTTGCCCGGCTTTTTTATGCAGATATTTTCATTCAAAAAAATAATTAATAAAACCTTTGCGAATTAAAAAGTTTATACTACTTTTGCAGCCCCAAAAAAAGTAAAGAAATAATTAAGTTAAAAGGGATTAATATGTATTTAACGACAGACACGAAAAAAGATTTTTTTAAGACCTACGGAAAATCGGAATTTGATACCGGATCGGCCGAGGGACAAATAGCACTGTTTACCTTCAGGATCAAACACCTGACAGATCATATGAAAGCAAACAAGAAGGACCTTGCTACCGAGCGTTCGCTGGTCAGGCTTGTTGGAAAAAGAAGAAAGCTACTTGATTATCTTAAAAGAAAAGATATCGAAAGATACAGAGCTATCATCAAGAAACTTGGAATAAGAAAATAAATTACCGGAATAAAAAAAGGCAATTAAAAAAAATTGCCTTTTTTTATAACAGGCTGTTAACAGCTAAATAAAAAGTACAATTACAAATAACTGAAATCCAAAATAACATAAAAACGATATGGGAAAATTTGTGCATTTCAGTTTAATCAATTTATAATATGAGTAAAGAAGCAATTACAAAATCTTTCAAATTAATTGACGGAAGAGAAGTAACCATTGAAACAGGAAAACTGGCCACTCAGGCTGACGGCTCTGTTGTGGTAAAAATGGGTGACACAATGTTGCTCGCAACAGTAGTCTCCAATAAAGAACCAAGAGAGGGAGTGGATTTTATGCCACTTTCGGTTGACTATCAGGAAAAATATGCTGCTACCGGAAGATTTCCGGGCGGGTTTTTTAAACGTGAAGCAAGACCTTCGGAGTATGAAATATTAATAGCTCGTCTTGTTGACAGAGCTCTAAGACCTTTGTTCCCAAGTGATTTCCATTCGGAAACACAAGTTTTAATAACTCTCATTTCAGGTGATAAAAACACTATGCCCGATGCACTCGCCGCACTTGCCGCTTCTTCGGCACTTGCTGTCTCCGACATTCCCTTCGGAGGACCAATTTCAGAAGTCAGAGTCGGAAGATTGAACGGAGAACTGGTTATCAATCCGGCTGTTGAAGACCTTGAAAATCTTGATATTGACATTATGGTTGCAGCAACCTACGACAACATTATGATGGTTGAGGGCGAAATGAAAGAGATATCGGAGGAAGAGATGCTGGAAGCTCTCAAATTTGCACACGAAGCAATCAAGCCACAGTGCAAAGCACAAATGGAGCTTGCCGCAATGGTAGAAAAAGCCAAAACAAAAAGAGAGTATTGTCATGAAGAAAATGACGAAGAATTAAGAGAAAAAGTTCGCAAAGAAACATATGACAAGATATATGAAGTAGCAAGAAAAGCTACTGCCAAACACGAAAGAGCCGAAGCATTTGAAAAAATCAAAGAGGAGTTTCTGGAATCCTTATCCGATGAGGAACGGGACGAAAAGGCTTCAATGGTTGCAAGATATTACCATGATGTTGAAAAAGAAGCTGTCAGAAGAGTAATCCTTGATGAAAAGAAAAGGCTGGATGGCCGTAATCTGGATCAAATCAGACCAATATGGACTGAAGTTGATTATCTACCCGCTGCCCATGGCTCTGCAATCTTTACAAGAGGCGAAACACAAGCTCTGTGCTCCATAACGCTCGGAACAAAGATGGACGAACAAACAATTGACGGTGCTGTCATAGAAGGAAAAAACAATTTCATCCTTCATTATAATTTCCCCCCGTTTTCTGTTGGAGAAGCCAGGATGATGCGCGGAACCAGCAGAAGGGAAATCGGCCACGGAAATCTGGCATTAAGAGCCTTAAAGCAAGTTATGCCTACACCGGAAGATAATCCTTACACGGTAAGAATTGTTTCCGACATACTTGAATCCAACGGTTCTTCTTCAATGGCTACTGTTTGTGCCGGAACTATGGCGTTAATGGATGCAGGCGTCAAAATTCAAAAACCGGTATCCGGTATTGCTATGGGACTCATTACAGATGAAGGCCTTTCAAAATATGCAATTCTTTCCGACATTCTCGGCGACGAAGACCACCTCGGAGATATGGACTTCAAAGTAACCGGAACAAGAGACGGGATTACTGCATGTCAGATGGACATTAAAATTGACGGTCTGTCGTATGAAATTCTGCAAGAGGCTCTTGAACAAGCAAAACAAGGCAGATTCCATATTCTTAACGAAATGGAAAAGACGATAAAAGAACCGAGGGAAGATTATAAACCCCACGTACCGAGAATTGAGAAGATAACCATTCCGAAAGAGTTTATAGGAGCAGTTATTGGCCCAGGCGGAAAAGTTATTCAGCAAATCCAGGCGGAAACAAATTCTACAATAATAATAGAAGAGGTCGGCGACCTCGGGGTTATTGATATTATGTCAACAAGTAAAGAGACCTCCGACGAAGTAAAAAGAAGGATAAAAGCAATAACTGCCATTCCTGAAGTCGGTGAAGTTTATCTCGGAACTGTTAAAAACATAACCAACTTTGGTGCTTTTATAGAAATACTTCCGGGAAAAGAGGGACTACTTCATATTTCCGAAATTAACTGGGAGCATATTAAAGATGTTGAAAGTGTTCTTAAGACAGGAGATAAGGTAAAAGTTAAGCTAATAGACGTTGATACAAGAACCGGAAAACTAAAACTTTCGAGAAAGGTTTTACTTCCAAGACCGGATAAAAAGTAATAAAACGTAACATTTTACAGAGTTTATCGTAAAATTTCCCGAAAGATCAGATTACATTTTTTCGGGATTTTTTATGCTCAGGCATAAAAAGTCCCGGTTTGATGAACTGACTAATAACTACTTTAAACTCTTCATTTATGAGGCAACTCAAAATTGTAAAACAGGTTACCAACAGGGACAGTGCATCTCTCGAAAAATATCTATACGAAATTGGCAGAGTGGAATTACTCACTCCCGAACAGGAAGTTGCACTTGCCCAACGAATTAAGCAGGGCGATCAACTTGCTCTTGAAAAACTGACCAAGGCTAACCTCAGGTTTGTAGTTTCCGTCTCAAAACAATATCAAAATCAGGGACTAAGTCTTCAGGACCTTATTAATGAAGGTAATCTCGGATTAATAAAAGCAGCGCAGCGTTTTGATGAAACACGCGGATTCAAGTTCATATCCTATGCAGTATGGTGGATTCGTCAATCAATTCTGCAGGCTCTGGCCGAACAATCAAGAATCGTCAGACTTCCTTTGAACCGAATCGGCGATATCAATAAAATAAAAAAGGCAACAGCCACTCTTGAACAAGAATATGAACGCACTCCGGATCCGACTGAAATTGCCAACCTTTTGCAGGTTGAGGAAAATGAAGTTGCCGACTCACTTAAAAATGCAGGAAGACATATCTCAATGGATGCTCCAATTGTGGAAGACGAAGAAAATAGTCTTTATGATGTTATAAATAACGACGACATACCAAATCCCGAAACGGAGTTAATAAACGATTCGCTGAGAATTGAGATAGAAAGAGCCATTTCAACATTATCAAAACGGGAAGCCGATATTCTCCGGTATTTTTACGGACTGAATAAGAAACCTCCTATGACCCTTGATGAAATTTCGCAAATTTTCGGATTAACAAGGGAAAGGGTACGGCAAATTAAAGAAAAAGCAATTCGTACCCTGAAACAAACGTCAAGAAGCAAATTACTAAAATCATATTTAGGTTAGTCCGGATTGAATAAATCGAAGGCGGATGTAAACATCCGCTTTTTTTATATCTTTTACGGGAATTATTTTTACTTTTACAGCCTAAAATGATGAACAATGAGCAAACTGGTTGCACCGTCAATACTTTCGGCTGATTTCTCAAAACTGGGAGAGGAGATTAAAATGATCAACTCCAGCATTGCCGACTGGATACATGTGGATGTAATGGATGGAGTCTTTGTACCCAATATCTCATTTGGTTTTCCGGTAATAAAAAAAATAAAAGAGTATTCTGCAAGGCCCCTTGACGTACATCTG
>JALSSR010000111.1 GCA_026984135.1 Bacteroidales bacterium | reverse complement strand
TCTAAAGTCGAAAATCCTGAAAAGTTTATCTTCATAAACATTTTTGTCACCAACATAACTCGGATCATTTCTTCTGAATATCATTTTTTCATTTTTATTAATCAAGTCGAAATCTCTTATTTTAATGGGTGATTTTATCGGATCAAATTCAATACTTTTAAAAAAGTCTCCTCGTATTGAAAAAATTTTTAATGTGTTTCCATCTATTAAACATATTGAAGTGTCGGAAAAAAATTTTATTGACCAAAAATGTATATAATTATATTCCGAAGGTCCTTCTCCTCTATGTAAAAAATGATATGCTTTAGTTCCAATAGAATCGAATAATGATATTGAATAGTTATACCGGTTATATCCTAGAAATAAATTGTTCGTATTATTATAATCAGTTATTATTAACCCAGGTTCATTAAAAATTATTGAGTCATAAAGACTAATTGTACATTTGATTTTTTGTACGCTCTTGTTTTGATTTGAACTGCATGAACATAAAATGTAGAAAAACAACGAAACTAAAATAATTGATTTAACTTTTACCATTGTCATTAATTGAAATTTTTTTTAATCTATATTCTATGAAAAAATTATTAATTTGTTTTTCATATCATTTCTAAACAGAATGGTAACATAATCCAATTATTTTAGATTAGTTTGTTTCTGAAAGAAATCATCAATGAAAATTATTTAATTTCACTTGCATTTTTTTGTATTGAAAATAATATTTCAATTCCTTACTATTTTTTTGTAGACTAAATAAAGCGTATTTTTAATTGGAAATTTGTTAATCATCTTTACATAAATAATAACAAGTCTTTCCTCCTAAAGAACAAGGACATTCATAAACTTGATTGCCAGCCGGACTTGTGACCCAATTACCATTGCTTTTACAGTATTTTGACCAATCTATTCCTTCTGCATTTGAATATGTTGAGATGAATACAATCAAAAAAGAAAAAAATGTTAATGTAACAAAACGTATAAATTTTTTCATTTTATAATTTGTTTATTAGTTACTATTATTATTACTTACACAAGGATAATTACAGCTATCAGTTGACTCCGGTGCAGGGCAAACAAATACTTGAGTTATTCCTCCTGGGTCAGGAGTGTATTTTCCAACCCCACGACATTTTTTATTTTTCTCTCCATTTTGTTCACCAAATGATGTTGAAACCATTATTATTAATAAACTTATAAGAGAAATTAATACAAAACTCATTATTTTTTTCATAGTATTATGTTTTGATAATTATTGTATTTAATTTTTAATAATTTTGTTCGCATTCATATATGCATTCTATTGTGCCATTAGATGAGGGACATACAAAAACATAATTTATGCCATCATGAGAAACATATTCTCCATAATCCGAACACATTTTTTTTTTGTTAGTAGCTCTAATATTAGAATAAAGTAAAAAACTAAGTAAACCAATAAGTACTACTTTCGCAATAATAATAAAAGATTTCATCCTATATATAAATTTAGTTAAATATTTAATTGATTAAATTGGCTGCGAATATATATATATATATAACTATGCAAGGTTTTTGCTGTGATTTTATAAAAAAGTTATTAACAATTGTTTTGGTGCCAATTTTGGCAAATGCATTTTGATTATATGTTTGGCGCGAAGTTTATTAAAATAATTCTTAGCAGGTTTACGAATTGAAGTTGTTTATAAATACAAACCAACCTAAGGTTGAGAATTAGTTATTGGGTTGCAACACAGAGATTAAGTTCTGGCAAAGCTGTTTCATATTAGTATAATTTTGCGGTGGTGGTGTACAGGTTAAAAATTTTTTTTGTCAATTTTTTTCATTTTGTCAACACTAAAAAAGGGAACCTTTCGTCCGAAAGATTCCCTTTTTAGTGTTGTTAAAAATTTATTGCAGAGGTTCAACGATCTCAATGAGTTCAGGCAAATCCATTCCGATTTCTTTCAGGAATGAGATTTTGGGGACACCGTTTTTATTCCATCCGCGACGTTCGTAAACCGCATCAAGAAGTTGTTCATAGCGGTCTTCGCGGTATTTGCGATGGATAGCTATTTTTTCCTCCGTTGTTTTACCTTCCGGATCAACACCTATTAACTCTTTCATCTGCTTATCGTACCTGTCGGCTCTTGATTCGTACTCCTCAACGGTAACAGGGCCTGCGGCACGGTAAGGTTGTGCGTCGTGTTTACGTAGTCCGTAACCTCTTCGTATTGCAAAGATACGCTGGAAGTTATAAACCCTTTCCGACTGTCTGATCATTTCATATTTATCGAAAGGTTTTCCTGTTACAGCCTTATAGATAGTTACATAATTGTCAACATGCTCCGGAACTTTTGCCGGTTCGTCGGTTTCGGCATTACCTGCAGGCTCAACGTCGTTCCAGGGAAGTTTGCACAATCCCTGCAATCCGAACCAAGTCCTGAACATCGGGAAATAATGCAAAGCTTCGGCTTTATCTTCAAATGTAGGTATTTGATTGTTAACCATATCCATAAAGATAAGCCAGGCTTCGTCGTGTTGGGGGCCTTTGTTGGTCATTGCATACCCACCTTGTTGAGCCAGAGACTCTTTGGAAACGTACTGTGAATATTCCAGTCCTTTGTTTTCCATTCCTATATCCTGCATAAATGCCGGGTCTCCCCAACCTTGCTCTGCAAAATATTTCTTAAGCTGACGAACACCTTTTCCGGCAATTTTACCGAAACCTTCACCTCTTGCAAGCTGGTGAAGCAATTCCATTGCGCCATCCTCATTCCCGAAATTAAGCTTTATTCCGCCTGTTCTTTCTTCGTTGAGAATGCCGTTTTCGTAGCACTCCATCAGGAATCCCATTGTCGTTCCCCACGTGATGGTGCATATTCCGTAAGTGTCGCAGTAGAAGTTGGATTCAATTGTAAATTCCGGGTCGAAAATTCCCATAATCGAACCGAGTGATGAAGCCGACTCGTATTCCGGTCCTTCAACAAGCACTTTTTGACCTTTGTAAGGTCCTGTTCTCAATTCGTAATTGTCAACACCTTTAGCGCAAGACATATTACAGCCTATCCAGCAACCGTCAGGTACTCCCTGAGTGAAGTATTTTTCTTTATAAATGTCGGAATGAATTTTTGTTGCTTCCGGTGAGCTTCCGTATTTAAAGTTGTTGACCGGAAGAAGGTCATAATCATTCATTATGTTTGTCAGGTGAGCTGTTCCTTTTGTTCTCATTTCGGCCTGCTCATCATCAAAATCTCTCATCTCCTTATTAAACCTTTTGCCTCTTTCCATAATGGCTTTCAGGTCAACCACATTGTTAAGATTGCCTTTCACGCCGGGAATTTTTACAATCAGAGCTTTAAGATTTTTATTTCTGAAAACGGTACCGATTCCTCCTCTTCCTGCTTGTTTAAGCCTTACCTCTTTTCGTTTCGGGTCATAAAAACTAAAATTGAGCATACCTATTAATGAATGTTCTGCTGCGCTGCCCGTTGAAACGACCGAAATGTTTTTCCTGTCTTTATCGTCATCGGCGTACATATCATGTAAAATAGATGCCAATTCATGACTGTCCATAGGTTCCAGGGGTGCTTCAATAATCTGAACCTTATGATTTATACCGTCAATATAGATCATAATATCTTTGTTTGCCGCTTTTCCCTGAATCTCAAGACCGTCGAAACCGGCAAATTTCACAAAGGGTCCGTAATGACCGCCAACATTACTGTCAATAGGTATGTTTGTTTGTGGTGAAAGCGAAACAACGAGTGATTTTCCCGTGCCCGAATACTGAGTAATACCGCCTATGGGACCCGAGAAGATATTGATCTCATTTTCAGGGTCATCCCATTTGGTGTCAGGTTTGGTTGCATCCCACAAAAGACGCAGCCCGTAACCTTTTCCTCCAATGAATTTTTCTTTC
This sequence comes from Bacteroidales bacterium, assembly GCA_026984135.1. Classification (GTDB taxonomy): domain Bacteria; phylum Bacteroidota; class Bacteroidia; order Bacteroidales; family JAADJA01; genus JAADJA01. The sequence continues at coordinate 11,465 of JALSSR010000111.1, read as the reverse complement.
ATTTCTTCGGGAACGGTTTTCTCTTTAATGGTATTGTCGCTCAGATTTACGTATAAGATCTTGTCGGTATAGCCTCTGTACAGAGGGGTGAAGTCATAGCTCCACTCCTTGATTATCTTATGGGCTTCCTTCATTTTTTGAATATCTTGCATAATCAGTAATTTTTATTAAATTAATAACTTCTTTTCGATTTTCGGGCAAAAATAACTGATATAAATATATCTTTGATGAAATTTCTTAGAAATTGTCATTATGCATTTTGGGACATATCGCTTGATTGCTAAATTGTTATTGTGTAAAGCTTTAAAAATATATGGTTTAATGATGTAGTTAGAATGATTCTATTTATATTTACAACGTTTTTTGTTAATTAAAGATTTTAGTGTGAAATACAATGAAGAGCCGTTAAAGTATTATTACGGAAAATACGGGTTTGAGATTTCAGAAGTTAAGAAGACCGTTGCCGGTGAGAAGTATCTCGGGATGATGTTGGAGGACGGACGTATAGGAGTTTGCGCCACGCTTAAGCAGAAGATTGATGTTGAGACGATAAATGATGATTCTTTTCCTGATCTTGACAACCTTGAGCATCGTTTGATTTATAATGCATATCTTAATGCTATGCTCAACTACCGGTCGGATTATAAAGATGAGAGAGATATATTTGAATTTATTAATTTTGGGAACTATCATAAGATTGTGATGATTGGCGATTTCAGGCCTTTGGTGGCAAAATTCAGGCAATCGGAAATGGAGGTTAGTGTTTTTGATTTGTTTAGCGACAGGGAAGGAGTGATGCCGATAGAAAAACGTGGAAAATATCTGAGCAAAGCCGATGGTGTGATACTTACGGCAACAAGTATTTTTAACAATACATTTCACGGTATAATGGAGAGTGTTAATAATAATTGTGATGTCTTTATTCTCGGGCCGACGGCAATTCTTGATGAAGATATGAAAAGGTACGAAAATGTTAAGGTGATCTTCGGGACGGTTTTTGATAAAAACGATAATCGTATTCTTGATATTATTGCCGATAATCAGGGTACCAGGCATTTTCAGAAATTTGGAAAAAAAGTTTATATATGACATTTAATGAGATAAAAAATAGGCTTTCGGGAAAGACGGTTGGTATTGCAGGTGCAGGCGGATTGGGTTCCAATTGTGCCGTTGCTTTGGCGCGGGTTGGGGTTTGTAAGCTGATAATTGCGGATTTTGATGTGGTAAGCGAAAGTAATTTGAACAGACAATACTATTTTTATAATCAAATAGGTCGTAAAAAGGTTGATGCTTTGAAAGAGAACATAATGGCGATAAACCCTGTCGTTGAAGTTGAAAGTCACGATATTAAACTGGATGAGAAGTCGGTTTTGACTCTTTTTGCAGGGTGCGATGTGATAGTGGAGGCTTTTGATATGGCCGGGATGAAGCAGATGATAATTGAAACAGTGCTGGATGAACTGCCGGGAAAACCATTGGTTGCAGGACTTGGTATGGCAGGCTGGGGTGACAGTAATTCCATTAAGCTCCGGAAAGAAGGTAATTTGTATATTTGTGGTGATGAGAAGTCGGAAATAGCAGATGATAACCCGCCGCTGGCTCCGAGAGTAGGAATGGTGGCAAATATGCAGGCAAATGTTGTGCTTGAAATTTTACTGAATAAATAAAAAGTGGAAGTAATATGAAAATTACATTAAATAACAGAATAGAGGAGTTCAAAGATGTTGATGAAATGACTGTACAACAGTTGATTGACAAAATGAACTTTACATTTAAATTCCTTGTCACAAAAGTTAACGGTAAACTTGTAAAAAAGGAAGAAAGAGAGAGTGTGGCAGTGCACGATGGAGATGATGTTGCAATCATTCATTTGATTAGCGGCGGATAGAGCAAATCTGTCAGATTTGTGTGCAAGCCCGGAGAGTATCCCGGCGGTTTTCGGCAGGGGTAATACGGGAAAAGAGATAAAGTGCAATGGTGCAGGTTTAAAAAGTGTTGTAGTTGTGGATGTCGGAAAAGTTAAATCTTAATATTATTATGAAAAAGAAAACAAAAATAGGAATTATCATTTGCGACCGTTACAGTACTTGTGCCGGTGGTAAATGTTTCAGAGCGCTTCAGAACAGGGAAGGTGCTTTTAATATTTATAAGGATGATGAAGATGTAGAGTTAGTAGGCTATACATCTTGTGGTGGTTGTCCGGGTGGAAACATTGAATATGCTCCCGAGGAGATGAAAAAGAATGGTGCGGAAGTGGTTCACTTTGCCACAGGGTTTGTTGTTGGTTACCCACCTTGCCCCTATATTGAACACTTTAAGGAATTTATAAAAGAAAAGTACGGAATGAAAGTAGTTGTTGGAACTCATCCTATTCCTGAAAAATACAGGATAACCCATACAAAGCTAAAAACTTGGGAAGCTTCCGAGTGGGATGATTTATTGAAGTATGTAATGTGTGATGAGAAAACCAGGTTAGCATATAATTAATGTAATGTATAGCAGAGGTAAAATATATGCTCCTGCATCGAAGAGCTATTTTCAAAGGGCTATGGCCATTGCTTCATTGACAAAAGGCATAACTGTGTTAAAGAATGTTTCATGGTGCGATGATACTCTTGCAGTAAAATTGATGATAAGACAACTTGGATCAATAATCCGGAAAAAGGGAAGAAATCTTGTAATTGAATCTAATGGATTAATACTGAATGAGAGTGTTTTTAATGCAGGGGAATCAGGGCTTGCCCTGAGAATGTTCGCTCCTGTTCTGGCTATGACAGATAAAAATGTTGTTATCAGGGGTGACGGTTCTTTAAAAAAACGGCCGGCAGGGCAGGTTACGGATGCTCTTTCCCGGTTTGGAGTTGGTGTCTCCGACAATAACGGGTTCTTGCCTTTGAAAATTAAAGGTCCGGTGAAACCCGGCATTGTAAAAATAGACGGATCGCTGACATCACAGGTCTTGACGGGATTGCTGATTGCGCTTCCTCTTGCAGCCGGTGATTCCGAAATTATTGTTGATAACCTGAAAAGCAAACCTTATATTGATATGACCCTTGAAATCATTAATCATTTCGGAGTTGATATCAAACATGATAACTATCAAAGGTTTTTCATTAAAGGAAATCAAAAATATAAAGCAACCGATTATAGTATTGAGGGAGACTGGAGCGGTGCTGCCTTTTTTCTGGTTGCAGGTGCCGTTTCGGGAGAAGTAGAGGTTTTTAATCTTGATTTAAACTCGAAGCAGGCTGATAAGAGAATTATTGATGTTTTGAAAAGTGCAGGTGCTGATGTCGTTACAAAAAGTGACTCTGTAATTGTTAAAAAGAAAGATTTGGAAGCCTTTGAATTTGATGCAACGGATTGTCCTGACCTTTTTCCCCCGCTTGTTTGCCTTGCTGCTGCCTGTAAAGGTACTTCGGTTATTAAAGGTGTATCCCGGCTTAAACATAAAGAGAGTGACAGGGCTACAATATTGCAGAAAGAATTTGGAAATTTGGGTCTCCGAATTAATTTTCGTGATGATTTGATGGAGGTGACCGGTGGTAAAATCAACATTTCTGCAGTTGATTCGCACGGTGACCACAGAATAGCTATGGCTGCAGGTGTGATGAGTTTATTGTCGGGAAAAGAAATTGTAATAAATGGAGAAGAGGCTGTTAATAAATCTTATCCCGGCTTTTTTGATGATTTGAAGGCACTGCAAAGGCAATAATTGCTACTTCTCAATGGCTGCTTTCAAATCCCTAACTTTTATTTCATTAAATGTATCAAATTCCGAAGGTTCGCCATTTGCTATTTTTTCAGGAATGTTTTCCACAAGTTTGTCCCATTTTTCCCTGTTCAGGTTTTCAATAAACCCGGCAAATTCATCAGCTTCATCATTTTCGGGAAGATATTTATAATACATATTTGCAATCATCTTTAGCATATCCGGATATGGCTGCAGGTCGGTTGTCGTAGAGGCATCAACACTGTCAATACCGGCAATGGCAACTTTACTTATGGAGTTGTGTTTCAGGATTTCGGTTTTTAGTAACAACTCAATGTCGAAAGCGAATTGTTTTTCAATTGTTCCCGGAATTATTTTTCTGACATTATCCGCAGTAAAAGCTTTAAATCCACATTGAGTGTCAACAATGAAGTTTATCGGAGAAAGAAGCCTTTTCCAGAGATAAATAAAAAGTTTACCCCTTGTATTTCTGATTCCCTGTTTCACGAAAACGGAGGTGCTTTCGCGTCTGGAACCGATTGCAGCATTTTTGCCTTCATTAATAATTTCATCAATCAGTAATCCTGCCTGTCCGAGATGAATTGAAAGATCGGCATCGGTGTACATAATAATATGATTGTCTTTCTCTTTTCTTGAAGCTACCCACATACCGTATTCAATTGAGCCTCCTTTTCTGCTTTCGTCGGTATTTCTTATCTGACCGACAACTGGAACTCTCTTTTCAATAGCATCTTTAAGAAACAAAACCTTCACATTATCTTTGTTATACCTTTCTTTCAGTATTTTAATTGCAATTTTTCCGCTATTTTCAGGACATCCGTCATCCACAACAATCATATCCCACGAAAAGTTTGATTTCCCATCAAAAAGCCAGTTAAGCTGTTCAATTTTTTTCATTAGAAAGTCTTCCCCAAAAGGATGCTCTTGGGCTGTTAGAATTCTTTGATGCTCTTTATAAATTGCAAAAACAACCGATAAATGTATTTTTTCCTTTATTGTCTGAAGTATTTTTTTTGACCTGGCCAGCTTGACGGCAAGGTGTACTATTAAGGAGTAATCGTCTTTTTGACCGGATAATTGTTCTTCAACTTCCTCAATCTCAGTAGTAAGAGAAGCCGACTCTATTATCTGATCAGCTATATCGGTAACTGTTTTCATTATACCTGCATCAGTAAGATTAATGGAAACAGGCAAATCATTATTTAAAGCTTTCAGCAGGTCAAGTATATCTTGAATCATCTCCATTTGGTTTTTATGGGTGTAAAAATAGAATAAATCATTTAAAATAGCTCAAATTATTTTAGTGCAAGATAATAATTATTATAAATAAGTGAAACCTAATGATGAAACCTACCGTAAAAACCGGGTAGTTTAAATTAAATATTAATAAATTTTTGAAGTGATGAAAATTTTAAACTCTGTAATCCGAAAAATGCTTGCTGCCGGTATTCTGATTTTTATTGGAGTTGCCGTTAATGCCCAAAATGAAGATAATCAACTTGTAGCCCGGGATGAGGCCAAGACTGATTTGAAAATTGATGCGCAGGATGCATCCGGCGAGAGCGCAACACTGGAAAATAATTTTATTGATTTGTATGAGGTTAACCTTAATGATGCAAAAGATGCTAAGGTTATTCTTGATACAAAAATGTATTCGGAGCCGTCTGCTTCTTCCGAATCTCTCGGCTTTCTGCCGCAGGGATCAATTGTTAAGAGTTATAAGATGATGGCTCGTGAACAGATGTGGGCTATCAAATACAATGGCGTATGGGGTTTTGTCCCGATGACATCTTTGATGCCGGTTAAGCTGAAGACAAACATTAAACCGGCAAAATATGATAAGCCTCCAAAACTTAGAACCAGTGCAAAACTTATTTACCCTGATTTAGCAAGAAAGATGGGTATCGAAGGTCAGGTTGTGATGCTGATTCATATCGGCAAAGATGGAAAAGTTAGTGAAACCAAGATTGTCAGGAGTATTCCGGAGCTTGATGATGCCGCAATAGCTACCGTCAAAAAGATTAGATTCAAACCGGCAGAATATAAAGGTAAACCTGTTGCTGTTTGGGTAAGATTTCCGGTAAACTTTAAATTGCAAAATTAAATCAGAGTACTTCCGCGACAACAAAAGTGCTGCCGCCAATAAAGATAAGGTCATTATCATTTGCGTTTGAAACCGCATTTGCATAAGCTTCGGAAACCGAAATATATGAATCGCCCGGTAAATTAAATTGCCGGGCCTTTTCTTTAAGTGAATCCTGATCGAATGACCTTGGGATATTTGCTTTGCAAAAGTAATATGTTGCCTCCTTGGGAAGAAGGGTCAGTATGCCGTCAATCTCTTTATCATTTACCATTCCTAGGACAAAGTGAAGTTTGTTGTGAGGGGTGCTGATAATCTGTGAAATTATTTCTTTTATACCGTCAACATTATGTCCCGTGTCGCATATAGTCAGCGGTTTTTTATTCAGCACCTGCCATCTGCCCGCTATTCCCGTTTGTTCAACAACAGTGTTGAAGCCGTATTTAATATTTTGTTCCGAAATTGTAAACCCGGATTTCATCAGAGTTTGAATAGCTTGAAAGGCAGTAATAATATTTTTTTTTTGATACAGTCCGGCAAGACCGGAGATGATTTTGGTTTTCCCCCCGTCTTTTACAGAAATAACATCAAATGCTAACTTTTGAGAATCTTCAGTTATAATCCGACTTTCGGAAGCAATATAATTTTTATCGGCAAAATAAATTTGTGATTTGTTGTTTTTTGCAAAATGGCGAAAAATACTTTCCGTCTCAGTTTGCGTTTGTCCTATAACAACGGGTATCCCGGATTTTATAATACCTGCTTTCTCCTTTGCTATTTTTTGAATAGTATCACCCAGGAATTGTGTATGGTCGAAGCCGATATTGGTTATTACAGAAACGATTGAATTAACAACATTTGTTGAATCCAGCCGGCCACCCATTCCGGTTTCCATTATGGCTATGTCAACCTTTTCTTCTGAAAAGTAATTAATAGCCATCCCAAAGGTGTATTCAAAAAATGAGGGTTGTATGGAGTCAAATTCTTCTTTATGGTTATTTATAAAATCAATAACTCTTTTTTGCGGGATTTTTTCCCCGTTTATTTTTATTCTTTCTCTGAAATCTTTCAGGTGCGGGGATGTATAAAGCCCCACTTTCAATCCGGAAGATTGCAATATTGATGCTATAAAATGGGAAACGGAGCCTTTTCCGTTTGTGCCTGCAATATGTACCGACCTGAAATTATTTTGAGGATTACCGAGAATATTGCATAGTGCAATAGTATTGTCAAGATTAGCTTTATAAGCGGCTTTGCCAACCCTTTGAAACATTGGCAGCCGGCTGAACAGAAATTCTATGGTTTGTTCGTAGGTTGTCACCGTTATTTTTTTACAACAAAGTGATAAGTAATTGTTCCTTTTTGCATTTCCGGAGCATCGGGATTGGCATTAAACACGGCTTTTTTTGCAGCTTCTTCAGCCATTTTTCGCAGGGCTGAGTTGGTTGTGTTTGAACCTTTGTCAATGGCAATGGCTTTTTTTACCTTTCCCCACTTGTCAACAATTATTTGAACCACAATGGTTCCGTCTTCCGTGAACTTACGGTTAGGTTTGGGCAGGTATTTCGGTTCCCTGCCTTTGAGGCTGAAGGACAATCCGTTTCCCATTCCTCCAAGACCCGTATAACTTTTTGAATCCATTGATCCGTGGGGTTTTCCTTGGTCGCCATTCTTTCCCGTAGTTCCTTCACCGGATTGATTGTCGGATGTTTTGCTTTTCCCCTTATAGAGAGCAGCAGGATTAACCTTTGGCTCTTCCCTGACAACCTCTTTTTTCTCGGGCTTCTCAACAGTTTTTTTAACTGTCTTTTCTTTGGGTTTTTTCTGTTTTGGTTTTTCAAATACAGGAGCAGGTTCAATATCCTGAGTTGATATTTCCTCCTGTTGAGGCTCAGGTTCAGGTGGAGGCGGAGTTGCTTTTTCGGGAGCAGTAGTCTTAACGGGTTGTATATCACCCATACCTTCATCAGAGTTGCCCAGGCTTACCTCAACGCCTTCTTCTCCGGGAAGTGGCAAAGGTGTGGTGAATCCCAGAAATATTAAAAGCAGCAGAAGCCCGCCATGAAAAAGCAGGGTTGCAAGAATGCCCTTATGTTTATTGTTGAGTTTCACTATTTATCTTTTCTTTGGGCTGGTTGCCATTATCACTTTGTGCTTGGTATTATATTTTTTGTTTATCATATTTACAATATCAATCACATTTACGACATATTGTACGGGAATTGATTTATCTGCTTCAAGCCTCACTGAGGTGCTCTCCCGATTGGGTAGTTTTTCCATTAATCCGGTTTTAAGTGCTTCTTCATTAACCTGTACACCATCCAGAAAATAGTTTAAATCCTTATTTATCGAAATTGTGATCTTCGGTGGTGCTTCTATTGCCCGGCTGTTGCTTTGGGGCAGAAGGAGTTTGATTGCATTTGGTGCAACCAATGTGGAGGTGAGCATAAAGAAAATAAGCAGTAGAAAAACAATGTCTGACATCGAAGCCATACTAAAATCCGTTTTCCTTTTATTTCTTGTTTGTATCGCCATTTTATTATTTGTTAAATATTTAAAAATCAACAACTATCCCCAGTACATAACTCTTAACTCTTCGCCGGTTCGTAAAGAACATCCATAAACTCGGAAGCCCTTGCTTCAAGCAGAAAAACAAGTTTTTCTACTCTTGCAACCAGTATGTTATAGCAGACATACGCAATGATTCCCACAATTAGTCCGGCGACAGTAGTGACCATTGCCTGATAGATGCCTGTTGAAAGAAGAGCAATGTCAATATTATTCCCTGCCATTGACATATCATAAAATGCCCTGATCATACCAATAACGGTTCCGAGAAATCCAAGCATTGGTGCTGCGCCTGATATTGTTGCCAGTCCTGCAATATTTTTTTCTAACCGGGCAACTTCCAGTTTCCCGATATTTTCGATGGCAGCATTCACATCATTCAACGGCTTTCCAATCCTTGACAAGCCTTTTCCGATCATTCTTCCAATGGGCGTGTCCGAGTTTTTACACAAGGCAACCGCCGAGTCAATACGGCCACCGTGAATAAAATCACGAATATTATTCATAAAGTTCTTTTCATCCTTTGAAGCTTTGGTGATGGCCAATAGTCTTTCAATGAATATATAAACTGCTATTATTGACAAAACAGCGAGAATTGCAAGTATCCATCCTCCCTGCATAGCAAGGTCCCAAAACGACATTTTTAATTCTGTGGGTTGTCCTGCAATACTATTTGCCGTGTCGGCAACCGTTTGACCTGCTTGTGTGATCTGCAATAAAAAATTTCCAAAAACCATAATTTATCCTATTTAATTAAAAGTAAAAGTACATATATTGAAAATCGTGAGAAAAAATGTCATCATGAATTGTTAACACAACTTTGTTAATATTTTGTAATGCTTGAAAACCATAGGAGTAACAGATATTCAGGCAACATTGATAAAATACTATTTATATAGAGATTTAAATAAGCCTATTATTTTGTTATTTGATATAAAATTCCTTTACATTTGCACCCGTTTTTTAACCCTTTAAACGTAAAAATGATATGTTTATTTTAATGGTAGTAGTGTTTGTTCTGGGTTATCTTGCCATAGCCCTTGAACATCCTTTGAAAATTGATAAAGCTGCTTCGGCTTTAATCCTTGGTGTGTTGATATGGGTAGTATATATCGAAGGCTCCTCATCAATTCTTGATCTTGGTTTTAGTCATGCCTGGCATCATTTTCTGGAAAGCACAAGTATGGCGGATTTTGTCCAAAAGCATCCTGAAGCCACTCTGGTAGAAAAGATGCGGCATTTCATTGTTGACCACGAAATTGTTCATCATCTTGGTGAGATTTCGGAAATACTTTTCTTCCTTTTGGGAGCAATGACAATTGTTGAGACCGTTGACCAGCATCAGGGATTCAAACTTATCACCGACAGAATTAAGACAACAAATAAGGTTAAGCTTCTGTGGATTTTAAGTTTCCTTACTTTCTTTATGTCGGCATTGCTTGATAACCTTACAACTACAATTGTTATGGTTGCTTTGCTACGTAAATTAGTGAACGATAAACACGACAGATGGTTTTTTGCAAGTATGATTGTGATTGCAGCTAATGCCGGAGGTGCCTGGTCGCCAATCGGGGACGTTACTACTATTATGTTGTGGATCGGTAAACAGATTACAGCGCTTAACATTATTAAAATGGTTATTATACCGAGTATCTTTAATATGGTTATCCCTCTTGCTATTGTTTCAATGTTTATGAAAGGCCATATCGAAAGACCGGAAGTTATTAATGACGGAACGCAGGATTTTACAACCGAAAAAGAAAGGAAATTGCTACTGTTTATCGGTGTAGGTGCATTGCTGTTTGTTCCCGTGTTTAAAACCGTAACTCACCTTCCTCCCTATATGGGTATGCTGTTCGGCCTTGGTGTTATTTGGGTTACAACGGAATTGCTTCATCATAAAAAAGATATTGCAATAAGAAAGAAGCTGACAATATTCGGTGTGCTTAAAAGCGTTGACGTACCTACTGTATTCTTCTTCCTTGGAATTCTCACGGCTGTTGCCGCACTTCAGTCTGCAGGTCATCTCGGATTGCTTGCCGAGTATCTTGATGAAAAGGTTCATAATATCTTTGCAATCAATACCATAATCGGTATTCTTTCATCAATTGTTGATAACGTACCGTTGACGGCAGGTGCAATGGGGATGTACCCGATTATGACGGATGCCATGGTTCAGGCAGCTGCCGAGCCTGAGTATGTACATCATTTTGTTCAGGATGGTGCATTCTGGGAACTGTTGGCTTATGCTGCAGGTACAGGTGGAAGTATTCTTATAATAGGTTCTGCTGCCGGTGTTGCTGCAATGGGACTTGAAAAAATTGACTTTATCTGGTATATGAAGCGCATTAGTTTACTTGCTCTGGCAGGTTATCTGGCAGGTATTGGCGTTTACTATTTGCAGGATATAATATTGTTCCATATGTAAATGGATTTTGAAAAACAAAAAGGGCTGCCTTTGTGCAGCCTTTTTTGTTTTTTAAAATTAACCGAAAATTATTACATCTGAGGTTTTGTTATCTTTGATCAGCTATAAACAGCTCCGCCACAGCTATCCTCTCGTGCACCGGTGACAGAGGCAAGACAATTCGGTTCCTTGCGAAGTCTTAAGACGCCGAGAAATGCAAAAATCAAAGCTTCTTTGTAGTCAATAAGCGTTTTGCCGGGAATGATAATCTTTACCTTTGATCTTTCTTTTATACTTTGAACCAGAAATCCGTTTTTTACTCCTCCTCCTGTCAAAAGAGCTTCTCCGGGCTTTTGCAGGATAGATGAGATTTGTTCCGCAATATGTATGGTTACAGTGTTAAGAGCATCTTTCAACGGGATGGAATGTCTTTCAATAATCGGAATGAATGAGTTGAACACCCATTCTTTTCCCAGTGATTTGGGAGGTTTTAATGAGAAAAATGATAATGAATTAAGTTCGGCAAGCAAAGATACATCCGTTTTGCCGGAGGCTGCCGTTTTTCCGTCTTCGTCATATTGCTTACCAAGCTTTTCCGACAGGTAGTTGAGAGCCATATTTGCAGGGCAAATGTCAAAAGCTATTCGTTGACCCTTTTGCTCGTAAGAGATATT
>JALSSR010000110.1 GCA_026984135.1 Bacteroidales bacterium | reverse complement strand
TTGATGCCAATGGCGCCGACAGGGTTGAGGTCATTAAGGGACCTGCCTCCCTGCTTTACGGTTCGGGTGCCGTCGGAGGAGTTATTAATATTATTAAAGAGCCTCCTTTGCCCGAAGGTAAAATAAGGGGCAATTTTGAAACCAAACTATTCAGCAATACAACAGGTGTTACATCTTCACTTGGTGTTAGCGGGACTAATAACGGTATTTCGTGGGGCGCTGCCGGCGGACTTAGTTCAAATACGGATTATTTTGACGGGGATAATTACAGAGTACCCAACAGCCGTTTTAATCGTGAAAACGCAAAACTCAATGTGGGGATTATAAAACCTGTAGGTTCGTTCCGTCTGTTCTATGATTATAACAGGGATAAGCTCGGGTTGACCGTAAAACCCGCCTTGGGGTTGGTTACGGAAAACGGTAGAACTAACGATGTTTGGTATCAAAATCTTACAAACCATCTGCTTTCAATGATTAACAAGATTTTTGTCGGAGCGGTTAAAATTGATGTGAATCTTGCTTATCAGATGAATAACAGGAAGTTGGAAGGCTCGGAACAAACACCAGTTTTTACTCTTGTTGATATGCAACTCAATACCTTTTCGTACCGTGCAAGTGCAACGGCTCCTCTTGGCGATAGAATAAAACTTATCGGCGGTGTGCAGGGAATGAGTCAGCACAATAAAAACTTTGATGCACCCGACCATGTAGTCCCCGATGCTATGATCAATGATTTTAGTATTTTTACGGTAGCACAATTCGATATTTCTAAAAAGGTTATGCTTGAAACCGGTTTAAGATTCGATCACAGAAATATCAAAGTTCCCGAACAACAGAAGAGTAACTCTCCGGGGGCGGGTATTCTTCAACCTTTTGAAGATAGTTACAATAATGTTAGCGGTTCGGTGGGTAGTGTTTATACATTTAACAACAAGATGCATCTTAGGTTGAATATAGCATCCGCTTACCGTAGTCCGAACCTTGCCGAGCTGACTCAGGACGGAGTGCACGGCACAAGATATGAGCAGGGAAACAGGGATTTGAAATCACAACAAAGCCTTGAAGGCGACTTGAGTTTCCATATCCACACAGACCATACAACCCTGGATATTTCGGGATTTTATAACGATATTTTCAATTATATTCATCTTGCACCAACTACGGATACAACAAGCGAAGGATATAAAATATACCGGTACGGACAGCAAAATTCTTATCTTTACGGAGGAGAGGTGTTGCTGCATGTTCATCCGCATCCCCTTGACTGGCTTCATCTTAAAGGAACATATTCCTATGTGATAGGAAAGACCAAAGAAGGAGACTATTTGCCTTTTATTCCCGCTCAGAAGGTTAATGTTGAACTCGAACTTCAGAAAAAGAAGTGGAAAGGATTACGCAATTTGTTTTTCAGAGTAGCAGGCAATTTTGTTTTGGAGCAGGATAAATCTGCACCTTCTGAAACGGAATCTCCCGGATATACATTGCTGAATTGTGGAATCGGAACTCAGATAAAAGTAGCTAATCAGTTGCTGTCGGTGGGTCTTTACGCCAACAATATTCTTGATGAGGTTTATATTGACCACCTGTCAACACTTAAAGACCTTGGTATGAATAATATGGGCAGAAACTTTACTGTTTCGGTAAAAGTTCCTTTCGGGATAAAAAACTAATGTTTTTTAAACAGCATTAACCTCTTTCTCCAGGTTTTCCCTGAATTCTGATAATCTTGTCCTGTCGCAATGGTTTGAGTATATTCCTGCAAAATCCAGCATTTTACCCTGTTGATATACAGATGTAAGGAAGTTGTCAAATAAATTGAAGTCGCAATTCTCCTTGATATTTTCAATGATCTTTAAAAATTTATCGAACTCAACCAATTTTGGTAATGTGATGAAAAATCGCTTTTCATTGTGGTTATCTTGATAAATACCCTCTTCCAATTGCCTGAACTCAATATATCTTTTAAACTGAATAGTACTTGTATATGGGTCAACTTTTCTATCCTTGATAAATTTAATTCCCTTGCTCTTTAACTTATCAATAACCAAATTCAGGTGGTTTACCTCGTCTGTCTTAATTCGTATACCCTGATAGTTCTTGTTGTTATACGTCATCTGTCCGGGAGATAAATGAAGCGATAACTTAGTCTCTTCCCTTATCAGTGAAGCAATTCGAAGAACTTCATCCTGGAAGCAGTTTACCGAGTTTTTTACTAAAAGATAGAAGTGATGATCTGCTATGTGGCCTAAGTTCACAGGAAAGTTTCCTTTGGAATAATATCCCGGTGTCGGGTCCGATTCAAGAACAAGGTATTTAAGTTCTTTACTATGGGGCAGCCTGGCAACTTCCAGCCTTGTGTAGGTGCAGGCGAGCCCTGCAAAAGCAATGTTTTTCATTTTTCAGCGCTTTAAATTTATTTTATGATTATTCGACAAAGTTAAATAAATATTGAATATATCTAAATATATTAAATGTTTTTTATTGTAATGCTTAATTTTTAAGATTGTTAAAAACCGATTGTTAAAAAGTTTTTGTTTTTTAGATATCGGTTATGGCAATAACCTTTTATTTTTACCCGAAAATTTCAAAAACACGGATATGCCTGCTGTCCATAAAAAAAAGCGGAAAAAGAAGGTCAAGTACAAAAAAGTGGTTTTTAAACTTTCCGCAAAACAGAAAAAATCATTGGAGAACTATTGCAAAGCACGAAAAACAACTCCAAATAAACTAATCAAGAAGTCAATCAGCCGTTATATTAACGGATTTGATAAGTCCGTACCGGAAGAGTACTATCGTACCGAACGGCAGCTTGATCTTTTTGAGGAAGACGGAAATTAATTTCGGCAAATGCGAAAAATATTTACTATCGGTGAAACCGTTTATGATATTGTTTTCAGGGATACAAAACCTGTAACCGCAATACCGGGAGGTGCTATGCTTAACAGTTCGGTGAGCCTCGGGCGCCTTAATTTGCCGGTAACTTATATCACTGAAGTGGGAAAGGACGAAATTGGTGATATTATTTTTGAATTTTTAAAAACCAATAATGTTGAAACGGATTTCGTGAACAGGTTTGAGGATGGGAAAACAGCTCTTTCGCTTGCATTCCTTGATGAAAGTGATAATGCTTCTTACTCCTTTTACAAGGAGTATCCCGGCAAAAGGCTTTCGGCAGGAGTTCCAATGACTGCAAAGGATGACATTGTATTATTCGGCTCCTTTTTTGCTTTGGCAAAGGAGGTTAGAAATCCTCTAATGTCGTTTATCCGGGAGGCATCACGTAATAATTCAATACTGATTTATGACCCGAATTACCGTAAGCCGCACGGTAACGAATTTCCCGGATTAAATGAATATATTGGCGAGAATATCTCCTTTGCAAATATTGTCCGGGGGTCTGACGAGGACTTCCGGTTTATTTGTGGTGTGCAGAATGCCGATGAAGCATTTGATTTTGTAAAGCAAAATGGATGTTCTTTTTTAATTTACACCGTTGGAAGTGATAATGTTGAATTCAGGTCGAAAAAATATTCCTTTTCGGTTCCGGTACCTAAAGTAAAGGTTGTAAGTACAATAGGGGCCGGTGATAATTTCAATGCAGGACTAATATACAGTTTATATAAAGAAAATATCGGGATTGAGGATCTTGATGTGATTGATGCCGAAATGTGGAAGTCAATTGTTAGAATCGGAATAGCATTCGGAAGCAATGTTTGCGGTAGTTATAAGAATTATATTTCTATTGAGTTTGGTGAGGGGATTTTGTCTAATTTCAAGTCAACCTCAAAGTGATATACTAATATTGCTTCTTTCCCCGTACCTCGTTATTGCAATGACGTCACTGCGAGGAAGTATGACGAAGCAGTCTAATAGTCGGAATATATAAGACTTGACTCAAGGTGATTTTGAAAACAGGAGCATTACGAAAGAGATGCTTCTATCCCTTTTTCCTCCTCTTTAGGTATTGATAATCAAAATAGTAGAGTACTTTTATTGAAAAACTGTTTGTGGCAGGTGCTTGAAGCGTATTCCCGAGATTTGTGAAATAGTTTGAATCCATTTCATAAAGCACGGAATTAACAACTTCGGGTGTTTCGTATGTTGTGATGGCATTTTTCCAGACAATATTGATTTCGCTACCCGGTGCAAAATTCCAGATATATATCATATCAACGTTGAAGGCGTTAAAACTTAAATCCTTTATTTCATTATAATCCGAAGGAAGCAATCCGCCATCCCCTGTCAAATCGTAAAAGTTGTTATACTTCAGATAAATCCAATAGTGTCTTGCCCTAAGACTTACTGACATTTTATTATTGAACTTATAGTTTGCTTTAAGAATATTTTCCCAAGTGTCAATATCTCGCTTCCCGAAGATGACGTCCTGATAACCGTCACTGCCCGTTGTATCGTCAACATAGCCGATGCTGTTCTTTGAAAAATTGTAATCCACTTCAAAGGTCATCATAAGTTTATCGTTGAATCTTATACGCGGTTCAACATTAATAGAATAGCCCGTTTGCTCATACCTGCCTGAATATCTGTATTTGGCGTTGATATCAACTGCAAATTTTTTACGATAATCGGGCGATAATCCAACGCGGATACCGGTTCCGGGCGGTCTGACATAATATCGTCCGTCAACTCTCGGTTCATAAAAATCGTATGAATCCGTAGGAGAACCGCTAAGCTTGAACCAGGCCGACAGAAAGTTTGTAAATCTGGCGTGAGCCGCAATACCCATATCGAAGAAAGTGAATTTTCGAGGATTGTATTGACTGTTGTACTCAAACCATGTTTTACCACCGAGATCAAGAAAAATTCCAAACGGCTCATAAACCCTGTACCCGAAAGTCAGCTCGTCGGAAATGGAATTATTATGTCTCAAAAATCCCATATGATTCGGATTGTAATTGTCGTCAATGAGTTCATGACTTAGGTCAAAGGTGAAGTTGCCACTGACTTTTCCTGCGCTTAGGGAGTAAGTATAGCCAAACTCGGGATGAAATCCGGCATTGTATAATTGGCTTATACTTGCCTGTCCTTCAATCGAATATCTGTTTGTGTTATTATTCAGTTTAAATTCCGTGCTGCTCACGTTTGCCGAAAATCCTGCATCCGGTTTATACACATTAGTGTTGTACAGGCTCACATACGAATTGTTTTTGAACGACTGGTCGAGCACTACCATATTGAAGTTGGTATAAGGCTCGGTCAGCACCTTCCGTGATGTGCCCCGAACAGTATCTTCAATTGTGGCAAAAGTATTGGCGGTTATTCCGTTAAATATTCCTATGGCAAGATTCTTTTTTGTTTTACCGGTTATTTTTGCGGCATTTATCAATTGACTCGAAGTCGGATTGTCCGAAACAACCTCATTTTCTCCTGTCTCAAGATAGGGGTTATAGTATCCGGAAGGTTTCGCTCCCACACGTCTTGAATAGAAAACATCACCTTTGTCGAACAACTCCGTACCTTCCATAAAAAAGGGACGTTTTTCGTCATAATAGACTTCAAACGGTGACAGGTTATATATCTCGTCATCGGCCTGTACCTGACCGAAATCCGGGATAAGAGTCATATCCAGAGTGAAACTCTCATTTATACCGTATTTAACATCCAGCCCGTAATTATATGAATATCCCCACGAACTGTGGTGCGGATCTTTTTCAATATATCCTGAAAGGTATGGTACGAAAGATAACCTCAGTGGTGGTACTATATCGCGAATTCCATCAAGTATTCCCGACTGAAGATTGACGCCGTCAATTTTTCTGTCAATAAAATTCCAGGAATCGTGTTCCTTATATCTCATAATATCACGATATATCTGCAATCCCCAGGTTTGAACATCTTTTTTCGGGAACCTGAGAGCCGAATAGGGAATTTTATATTCCACAACCCACCCGTTGTCAACAATGCGGACTTCACTCTTCCAAACCGCATCCCACGATTTGTCCTCATCATCATTGGAAAGCGATTTTAGGTCTGTCTGAACGCCCCTTGATGTGACGAGAAACCCGTAGGCTGTAAGATAATCATTGAAGCAGTCAATATAAACTCCGAAATAATCGGCAATACCTATATGGTCTCTTTCGCTTAGTTCCGTTAAAATGCTGTCGGGATGCGGATCATAGAGCATCGCACCCACATAAAGTGCTACATCGTCATAAACAAACTTAACCTCCGATCGCAATGAAGCTTTCCTGCCGTTGTACGGTCTGTGCTGCACAAAATCTGTTGCAACAGGAACACCTTTCCATACCTCGTCATCAAGGACACCGTCAATCTTGGGTGACTTGTTTACCCTGACAGCCGTAATTCTTTTTTTTGTTCCTATTTGTGAAAACCCCACTTCCGATACCAGAAGATATGCTATAAGAAACAGGATAAATTTTATTTTAAAATGTGATAACCTCATACGTAATATTAATGCTGCAAAGAAAAGGAGTTTTTTCCGTTTTATTATTTATAATTATTCCAAATTAGTAACTGTTGGCAAAAACAGCACTACAATAAATAAAGATTTTATACTTTTAACACCTGAAAAATATTAAAAGTTGTATCAGTATGAAAAGATTTCTTCCTTTTTTTTTAATGATATCGTTTCTGATATCAGGCACAATTTTGTTTTCTCAAAGTGACGATGATGATTCCGTTCAAAACAATACTTTAACACCTGAAGAAATTGCAGCGGGCTGGCAACTTTTGTTTGACGGAAAAACTACTAACGGCTGGCGCGGATTTAAAACGGATAAACTGCCGCAAGGCTGGAAAGTGGAGGATGACTGTTTTGTAACCTTGGGGAGAGGCGGCGACCTTGGCGGTGATGTTATTTCCGACGAGCAATATGAGGATTTTGAGCTTTCGTTGGAATGGAAGATGTCAAAAGGTGGTAACAGCGGAATATTTTTCCATGTGCTTGAAGGCGATTATCCTACTATTTATGCCACAGGCCCCGAGTATCAGCTTCTTGACGATGTGGGATTTCCGACAAAGGTGGAAGAGTGGCAAAAAACAGGTGCCAATTATGCAATGCATATTGCATCGAAAAATAAAAAACTTAAACCCGTTGGAGAATTCAATACTTCAAGAATAAAGGTCAAGGACGGCCACGTGGAGCACTGGCTAAACGGTGAAAAAATCGTCGAGTATGACCTTTGGACCGATGATTGGAAAAACAGGGTTAAAAACTGCAAATGGAAAGATTATCCCGGATACGGTTTGGCAATTAAAGGACATATTGGGTTGCAGGACCACGGCAGTAAAGTGATGTTCAGAAATATCAAAATTCGTGATCTTACAGATAAAGGAAATCCGATTTTCAACGGAAAAGACCTCACCGGATGGAATATTCACGGAACTGAGAAATGGTATGTCGAAAACGGTGAATTGGTTTGTGAAAGCGGCCCTGACAAAAAGTACGGATACCTTGCCACGGATAAAGAGTACAAAGATTTCATAATGCATCTTTTCTTTTTGCAGGAAGCCGACGGCAATAGCGGAGTCTTTTTCCGCTCTTCACTCGACGGTACAAAAATTAGCGGCTGGCAGGTTGAGGTAGCACCTGAAGGACACGATACAGGCGGAATTTATGAATCCTACGGCAGAGGTTGGCTCCGTCAAATACCCGACGAAAAGGAAAATATCCTCAAGCCGGGCGAATGGAACGAAATGGTTATTCTTGTTAAAGGCAACAGGGTTATGACATGGTTGAACGGTGAAATGATGAGCGACCTAACCGACCAAAAAATTGGTGAGGCAAACGGAGTCATTGCACTGCAAATACATTCCGGCGGAGGAATAAAGGTTAGATGGAAGGATTTGTATGTTAGGGAGTTGTAATGATAAATACCGCGGATACGTGCTTAAATAAGAAGTAAGTTTTTTACGTACCGAAAGTCTTTCATATTTAAAGTAAAAAGATGAATGTTATAATAAAGAGCAGTGGATGCAAGCAGCATATCTCCGATAAAAGGTCTGTGGCTCAAGCTGTATTCAATCATCAAATTTGTAAAAATATGAGAGATTTGTTCATTTATAGGTATCCATGGAAATCTGTTAAGATGCTTTCGTATCAGAGGAATTTCTTTTTTGTTGAGTGCTCCAAAATAAAATTCGGCTACAGTTATTTCGCTTATAAAAAGATTTTGTTCGCCAATTTCCTCACATTTTTTACGTATGGAAAGATTGCCTTTATACAATTCTATTATAATATTTGTATCAAGGATTACAGGGACACTGTTCGCCATGCTTTCTCTTTTATAAAATTAATATTCACGGAAGTATCCTTACCTGTTCCGAAAGTTTCCCAAAAATCGGATTTTGAAACAAACTTACTTTCAGGCAACTTATCCGTATTGGATTTTGATACGCTATTACTTGTAACGCTTATACCTTTTACAAAGTTTAGTTCTTTTAGTAACTTTAGTAACAAGTCACCATAATCTTTATTTTCAACGGTAATGATTATTTGTTCCATAACTCTTTTTTACTGCAAAGATAGTAATTTTGTAACAAATGAAGAAAATTGTAATAACATAATGATACACAAAGTATGAAACAAAAATATATTGACTATTCAAAAATACAGTTGTTCTGGCTTGTGACACTCCGTGTAGCTATCGGCTGGCACTTCCTTTATGAAGGATTGACAAAATTGATAAATCCCAACTGGTCAAGTGTGGGGTATCTTCTTGATTCGGAGGGTTTTTTGCGCGAGTTTTATTTCTCCTTGGCAGGTAACCCGAATACATTGGCAGTTGTTGATTTTTTAAATGTGTGGGGACTAATCCTTATTGGTCTCGGACTTATCCTCGGACTTTTTACAAGAATTTCAACCATAGCAGGTATTTTGTTAATGTTCCTTTATTACTTTTCTCATCCGCCTTGTGTGGGATTCAAATATGCATTACCGATGGAAGGCAGTTATCTGATAGTCAATAAAGTGCTGATAGAATTATTTGCATTGTGCCTTTTGTTTGTATTTCCTACGGGAAAAAGAATCGGACTGGACAGATTGATTTGCAGAAAAAATAAAAACGGTTAAAATGGAAGAAGAAAACAGCAATAAGATTAAAAAAAATAAGCTCGGAAGGAGGGAAGTCCTGAAAGGTCTTGCCACGATTCCCGTTCTCGGTGCTTTTGCATACGGTTGGTATAAAAAGCGTAAGTATGATAAATTTTTAAAGGAATCAATACTTGAGAACATAAATCTTGATGCCGTGAACCCCGTTTTTGAGCGTAAAGTTTCAAATGAAAAACAAATCCGTCTCGGAATAATAGGAACCGGCGGACGGGGACGTGCACTCTTAAAAGGTGCCGGTTTTCTGCGTCCTGAAATTATTGACGACTGGAAAGAGTCTGCGGCAAGAAATGAGACCGACCACAGATATCGTGATTATCTCCAACAGGAAGATTTGAATGTTGTTGTTAACGGTCTATGTGATATTTATGAAGGCAATGCCGATAAAGGACTTCGCGCCTGCGCAAATATTTACAGGGAAGGTTCCGATGGAAAAATGGGTGATAAGCCGAGAAGATACGACACATATCAGGAACTTCTTGCTGCCGACGATATTGATGCGGTCATCATTGCAACACCCGACCATTGGCATGGTTCGATTTCCATTGCGGCTGCAAGAGCGGGAAAACATATTTACAGTGAAAAACCGATGACGTGGAAGGTGGAGGAGACATATGAGGTGGTGAAAGCCGTAAAAGAGAACAATGTCGTTTTTCAGCTCGGGCATCAGAACAGGGAGCTTGAAAGTTATTACAAAGCACGGGAAGCTATTAGAAAAGATATTCTCGGAAAAGTTAATCTGATTGAAATTACCACAAACCGTAATTCCCCTACAGGTGCCTGGGTTTATGATATTCCTGAAGATGCATCACCGAAAAATATTGACTGGAAACAGTTTATAGGGCCTGCACCATGGCATGATTTCGATCTGAAAAGATTTTTTAGATGGAGATGTTGGTGGGATTACAGTACAGGACTTTCCGGCGACCTTTTTACCCATGACTATGATGCTATGAATCAGATCTTTGACCTTGGAATACCCCATTCGGCGGTTTCTTCAGGCGGTATTTATTTTTATAAGGACGGGCGAACCGTACCCGATGTCCTGCAAATGGTTTATGAGTATCCCGACAGGGATTTGACACTTTTATACAGTGCATCACTTGCAAGTAATAAACGGAGAGGCAGAACCATAATGGGGCACGACGGCTATATGGAGGTTGGAAGTAACTTGAAAATATATGCCGATTCAGGTTCAACCAAATACAAGGAAAAAATCAGGAAAGGTATTATTGACCCGTCGGTACCAATCTTTTCCTACACTCCGGGGATGAAGAAGGTTGACGCAATAACCTCTCCCACAGAACAATACTTTGCAGGAAGAGGATTGCTTTATACTTACCGGGGTGGCAAAAGGGTTGATACAACGCATTTGCATATTAAAGACTGGTTAGATGCCATTCGTACCGGATCACAACCGTCTTGCAATATTGACCGTGGTTTTGAAGAGGCTATGACCGCTCATATGGGAACTATTGCTTACCGTGAAAACAGAAAAGTTTTTTGGGATGTTGATAAACAAATTATTGTTTAACTTTGGAAACGTAATTATGCAAACAAGACGTACATTTATTAAAACGGCATCGGCAGTATCTTTTGCTATGACTTTACCGGTAAACATATTTGCCGCACCAAAGAAAAATTTGATTGGTATTCAACTTTATACTTTGCGTGAACAAATTAACAAGGATTTTGAGGGAACATTAAATGAAATTGCCCGGGCAGGATATAATTCCGTTGAAGCTGCCGGGTATTCCGACGGAAAGTTTTACGGATATTCCCCGAAGGAATATAAGAAAATTTGTGAAGATAAGGGATTGTTCCCTACGTCAAGTCACACTTCATTCGATTCCGACAATGCAGGCCGTGTTATTGAAGATACTTTGAGCGGAGGAATGTCATGGGTTGTTATTCCCTGGATTCCTCCTGAGAAAAGGAAAACAATTGACTCTTACGGGAAACTTGCCGGGGAGTTGAATCTGCTTGGGGAGCAATGTAGAAATGCAGGACTTGGCTTTGCATATCATAATCATGCGTTTGAGTTCGGTGAAATTGACGGTAAGATTCCCTATGATATTCTGCTCCAAAATACTGATCCGGAATATGTTGCAATGGAGTTGGATATGTACTGGATGGTTTATGGAGGTAAGCAGCCTTTGGATTATTTCGAGAAGTTTCCCGGCCGTTTTGAATTGTGGCATGTTAAAGATATGGAGGCCGGCCCGGAACGCGAATCAACGGAAATTGGTTCCGGAATCATTGACTGGCCTGTAATATTCGCAGAGAAAGATAGAGCCGGAATGAAAATGTTTTATGTTGAGCAGGAATCTTTTAAGATGGAGCCCTTTGAGAGCATAACAAAAAGTTGTGCCTATTTGAAATCATTAAAACAATAAATGGAACAAAGGATAAATACGGCAATAATCGGGTTCGGGCTATCGGGCAGGGTGTTTCATGCTCCTTTTGTGCATACTCATCCCGGATTTAACCTGAAAAAAGTAGTTGAGCGTCATAACAGCCAATCAAAAAAAATATATCCCTATGTGGAAGTTGTCCGTGATTATACCGATTTACTGAAAGATGAAAATATTGATCTGATAGTTGTAGCTACAGAGAATACACTTCATCATCGTATGGCTAAGGAGAGCTTGCTTGCAGGGAAAAATGTTATAGTTGAGAAGCCTTTCACTGTAACAACCGCCGAAGCTGAAGATTTGATTGAAGTATCGGAAAAAACAGGCAAAAAAATATTTGTTTATCAAAACCGGAGATGGGATGGAGATTTTTTGACCGTTAAAAAGATCATTAATCATGGATTGCTTGGTGATATTCAATATTATGAGGCTCATTTCGACAGATATAAACCCGGATTGACACCCGGCAAATGGCGTGATGAAAAGAAACCCGGGGGAGGAATACTCTACGACCTGGGTTCTCATCTCATTGATCAGGCATTGCAGTTGTTCGGGAAGCCGGAAAATATTATTTCCGATATTCAATCACAACGTGACGGAAGCATAGTTGATGATTATTTCAGGCTCGAAATGTTTTATCCTGAAACAAAGGTTGTTCTGACTGCCGGAATGATGGTTAAAGAGCCGGGTCCCAGGTTTATTATTCACGGTACTGCAGGTTCATTTATTAAATATGGAATTGACCCGCAGGAAGAAGCGCTTGCATCCGGGAAAATGCCTCAAGGTGAAAATTGGGGAGTGGAGGATGAAAAGAATTGGGGCTTTTTGATTACCGAGTCCGATGATGAGCAGGTTGACGGAAGAATAGTTACCGAACCCGGAAACTATATGGGTTTTTATGAAAATGTTTATGATGTTTTGATAAATAATGGTGTACGGGATGTTAAACCTGATGAAGCAAAAGAGGTTATAAAGATAATTGAAATGGCATTTGAGGTGTGCTGAATGAAAATAACCGCTTAAGATAGTTGCCCCGATGAGGTGGGCTAAAAAAATAAACAGGTATAGTATTTATACTGGTTCTTGACAGGTTTGCAAAAACAAACCTTCTTAGAATCGGTTATATCCCGTTAAACGAGGACTCTCGACAAAGTCGTAGCTCGAAAGAAATTAACCAATATAGTTGCAAACCTGATTTCTTTCGGTATAACAAAAGTTATTGTTTGTTGGAATATGAACAAATATTTAATTAATTTTGCAATGAATGAAGACACTATATATAATTGCAGGACCAAATGGTGCAGGAAAAACAACTGCTTCTTATACAATTCTTCCTAAAATATTGAATTGTAAAGAATTTGTTAATGCTGATGAAATTGCAAAAGGTATATCCCCATTTAATCCTGACAGTGTTTCAATTCAAGCGGGAAAGTTAATGCTTAAGAGGATAAAAGAGTTATTGGATCAAGGCGAAACATTTGCATTTGAAACTACTTTGTCATCTAAAAGTTTTGTGATATTTATTCAAGAAGCAAAGAGGAAAAATTATGAAGTTATCTTATTGTTTCTAATGCTTGACTCTGCCGAGCTTGCTATTGAAAGAGTCGCAGTAAGGGTAAATGAAGGAGGGCATAATATACCCAAAAGAGTAATAATAAGGAGGTATCAAAGAGGTCTGACAAATTTTTTTAACTTGTATATGAATATTGTTGATAAATGGTTTTTTGTTAATAACTCAGGCCATTATTTTCAATTTATTGCCGAAGGTAGTAAAAGTGAGTTTATTATTAAGGATAAGGAGTATTGGTATAAAATAAAACAAAAGTATTATGGGAATTAAAGAGCAATTAAAAGAACTTGAGGATAAATTATCAAGAGGATTGGAAGAAGCTTACAGGAAAATGGTTTTATTCAAAAAACAAAAAAATAGCCCTGTCGTTATTTCTGAAAATGGGAAAGTTGTAAGAATTGATCCCGAAAAAATATAGTCAAGACTTTGTAGAAATAGTGGTAGTTGGCAAATAAATATGACTGGTTATTGGTAGTTTGTGCCCGGAAGGAGTAATTCAAAGTCCTGATACTTTATGAACTCATTAGAGATAGGTATTGGAGAAGCGAATTTTTATATATAACTCAATGAAGTTTGTTAGAATGACTTAGCTTTTTTCTTTATATTTTGCGATTTAAGTAGTCGTGAATTTGCATATTATAAATAATACGAAAATATGAACAAACAAAAACAAGCAATCAGTCGCAGAAAGTTTATAGGAACTGCTGCAACGGGAATGGCCGGATTTACAATTCTGCCGAATTATGTTATAGGTGGTCTTGGATATGTGCCTCCAAGCGATAAATTAAATATTGCTGCCGTAGGCATTGGCGGTATGGGGCATACTAATATTAATAATTGTGCCCTAACGGAAAACATTGTTGCTCTGTGTGATGTTGACTGGAAATATTCCGCAGGTGTCTTTGACCAATATCCCAAAGCAAAGAAATATTACGATTGGCGTAAGATGTTTGACGAGATGGGGAAATCCATTGATGCCGTTATTGTTGCAACTCCCGACCATACACATGCAATTGTTGCGGCACATGCAATGACCCTTGGAAAGCATGTTTATGTTCAAAAACCCTTAACACACACGGTCTATGAGTCCAGATTGCTGGCAGGTCTGGCAAAAAAATACAAGGTTGCCACTCAAATGGGAAATCAGGGAAATTCCGGAGAGGGTATCCATCAGGTTGACGAATGGATCAAAAGCGGTGTTATAGGAAATGTGCATAAAGCTTATGCGTGGACTAACCGTCCGATATGGCCGCAAGGTATGGAGCGTCCCGTCGAAACACCACCTGTTCCCGAAACATTAAAGTGGGATCTTTTTCTGGGTCCTGCACCCGAGAGACCTTATAATCCTGCCTACACGCCCTGGAATTGGCGCGGCTGGTGGGACTTCGGCACGGGAGCTCTCGGAGATATGGCCTGCCATATCATGGATCCCGTATTCAAATCCCTGGACCTGAAATATCCCGACAGGGTTCAGGCAAGCTCAACACAAGTCAACACCGAATCACCTCCACACGCCGAGATAGTACATTACAAATTCCCACAGCGCGGTAAATTGCCTCCGGTAGAGGTGACCTGGTATGACGGTGGTCTTCTTCCCGAACGCCCGGAAGAACTGCCCGACGGTGAAAAGCTTGGCCGCGATCCCAACGGCGGTTGTATCTTTGAAGGTGACAAAGGAAAGTTGATGTGCGGTGCCTATGGCCGTGACCCTGTCTTGCTACCTTATGATAAAATGGATGATTTTCAAAAGCCGGAGCCGACAACGAGACGACCTGAAAAAGTTACCGGCCTTAGTTGCTGGAAAGGTGCTCACGAGCAGGACTGGATACGTGCCTGCAAGGAGAGCCCGAAAAGCAGAACAGAGGCATCTTCCAATTTCAGCTATTCCGGTCCGTTGAATGAAATGGTTGTTATGGGGGTTGTGGCAGTCAGATTGCAAGACCTTAATCGCGAATTGATATGGAACGGTGAAAAAATGCAGTTTGAAAATATTTCGGATTCCGATGAGATCAGGGTAGTAACTTCCGATAAATTTCAGGTTATAAACGGACATCCGCACTTCGATACTCAACACGACTCTCTGAATGCAGCGGAAGCGGCAAACGAATATATCAGACACACATATCGTGACGGATGGACTCTGCCTGAGATGCCTGGATAACCTGTGATGTTTGCAAAGTCTGTGCGAAAGCAACCTTGCAGGTTTTTGTGGAAATGAGGGGGAAAATGGTGAAATGGTTAAATCGGTAAACTTTTCGGGTGGATGGCGGATGGTGCGCTGAACTCCCGAAAGGTTGGAGTAACGGTTGAATCGGGAAAATGGTAAATTGGTTAAAT
>JALSSR010000109.1 GCA_026984135.1 Bacteroidales bacterium | reverse complement strand
AAATCTCTGATTTCATTCTTTTTCGAGGATCCTCGAAAATTCAAAAACAAAGCAAAGCTTTGTGAATTTTCGGGAGTAGACACGAGGGACATAAACCCCCGGAAACTGAAATTTTGAAGTACCCAATTGCCCGGGTGGTGGAATTGGTAGACACGAGGGACTTAAAATCCCTTGGCCTCGCGGCCGTGCGGGTTCAAGTCCCGCCCCGGGTACGGAAAATCCTTGTTGACTTTAATGCTGACAAGGATTTTTTTATGTCATCCTGAAAAGTATCCATTAATAAAAATCGTTTACCTTTGTGCATATTTTGAAGTATAAAAACAAAAATTATGAAACAAAAGCCACATTTAAGTTTCTGGCAGATATGGAATATGAGTTTCGGATTCCTTGGAATCCAGTTCGGGTTTGCATTGCAAAATGCCAATGTAAGTCGCATCTTTGAGACACTCGGAGCAAAGGTCGAGGATATCCCCATTTTGTGGATTGCCGCCCCTGTAACGGGATTGATAATCCAACCCATAATAGGTCATATGAGTGATAATACCTGGGGAAGGCTTGGGCGCAGACGGCCATATTTTCTTACCGGAGCCATACTTGCTTCCATAGCTCTTTTTATTATGCCCAATTCCCCCGTCCTTTGGATAGCTGCCGGAATGCTTTGGATTATGGATGCTTCCATAAATATCTCAATGGAACCCTTCAGGGCTTTTGTGGGCGATATGCTGCCATCCGACCAGCGTACAAGAGGATTTGCAATGCAAAGTTTTTTTATCGGCACGGGAGCCGTTGTGGCATCAGCATTACCGTATATGATGACTAACTGGTTCGGGATTGAAAATACGGCGCCCGAAGGAATTATCCCTTCTTCCGTTAAATTTTCTTTTTATATAGGTGGTGCTATTTTCTTCCTTGCTGTTTTGTGGACTGTTATCAGAACTAAAGAATATTCACCTGAGGAGATGAAAGAGTTTCAGCATGACGATCCCAAAAGAAAAGAGCTGGAAGCGGAAGCAGATGAAATACTTCCTGCAGCCCGTTTTCTTAAAAGCAGTTTTTTCTGGCTTTTTGCAGGTGCGATATTGACTTTTCTTGTCTATTATTATAAGCTTGAAGCTGAGTTGTATATCCTTGGTGTTGGACTTTTGTTTTTCGCTTTGGTTCAGATAATTACCGGTATGCTGGTGACAAGAGGGAATGATAAAAACGGTTTCGTGATTGTGATAAACGACCTTTTTAAGATGCCGAAAACGATGAAACAGCTTGCCGTTGTACAATTTTTCTCATGGTTTGCGCTTTTCGCAATGTGGATTTATACAACTGCCGCGGTTACAAGCCATATCTACGGTACGGAAGATTCAACTTCAAAGCTTTTTAATGAAGGAGCGGATTGGGTGGGAGTTATGTTTGCCGTTTATAACGGATTTGCTGCTGCGGTTGCCTTTCTGTTACCGGTTATTGCCAAATATACAAACAGGAAGATTACTCATTTGATAGCACTTGTGGCGGGTGGCCTCGGATTGATCTCAATTTATTTTTTCAAAGAACCGGAAATGTTGATTCTTTCAATGGTGGGTGTAGGATTTGCCTGGGCAAGCATACTGGCAATGCCGTATGCTATTCTGACCGGTTCGCTGCCTCAGCACAAAATGGGAACATATATGGGTATCTTTAACTTTTTTATTGTTATCCCGCAGATACTTGCTGCCAGTATCCTCGGTTTTTTTGTGAAAAATATCGCCGGAGGACATGCAATTTATGCTCTTATTCTTGGCGGAGCATCAATGATACTTGCCGGAGTTTTGACTTTACTGGTGGACGATGTTGACGACCCGAACAGGGTGGAAATATAATATTTTGCATTCATATTAATGAGAACGACTTCACTTTTCAAATGATAACTATTTTATGAACGTGGACTACGTCCGCCGTAGCTCGGAGAAACATTGGGGAAGAGAGCGAAGCTCTCCTTCGCCAAGGCTTCGGAGAGCGAAGGTGGAGCTGGGCGGAATCGAACCGCCGTCCAAACAAGCAGCCGGAGTGCTTTCTACATGCTTAGCCTTTTATTGATTGTCGGATGTTGACCGGGAAAAGGCACCCAATTCAACATCTTAGCTCCTTTATCTCACCGGATGAGCGGAGCAGTCATCCGGCCAGCCTGAAATTTGCTGCACCCCGTAACCGGATTGGAATCAGGCATCTCCGTCCGCGGGATGTCCCGTCACGAAACCTTGTTCCGTGATTAAGCTTAATCTACTAAACTTCGATTAGGCTGCGAGAGCGTAATTTGTTTCGCCAATTATTGTTTTGAGAATAGTTGTTAACGAGCCACATCCTCAATGCCCGGCATGCTTACAATCCTACTGTCCTTGCTGTCTAATCCAGTCAGCCCCAATCAATAAGTTGTAACCTTTTTGCAAAAGATTTAAAGAACATCCTCCCAAAAGGAGTGCAAAGATACAAGTAAAATCAATTGTTGATATCAAAAAATGTACCTTTATTGCAAAATTATATTGAATTTTTTTCTCCTTTTTTATTTTTTGTTTTGAAATTTGTGTTATCTTGCACGCTCAAACTAACTATGTCAAATACAGATTTAAATAAAAACTCATTTATAAACAGAATCATCGGCAGTTCCGAAAAATTCTCTTTGGAGCACCGTATATTTAATGCTGCTTGCTTAACAGTTGTCATGGCAGGAGTGTTATCTACTATTGTAAACTTTTCACTCGGCCTTGATCTTAAGCTTTCTGTCCCTGTCTTTGTCATTGCTATCTTGTATTTTATCACATATTATATTTCAATAAAAAAAGGGATATACAAAATCCTTGTTTGGCCATTTATAACCTTCGGGTTGGTTCTTATGGGATATTTGTGGTTTGTGAACGGCGGAATAAACGGAACTGTTGGATATTTTATTTTAATTGCATTTATGGTATTTTTCAGTATTACAAGAAAAGGAAACAGAAAATATGCGGCACTTTCGGTTATTGTTCTTTTTACAATGGTTTTTTATATAGAATACAAATATCCCGAATTAGTTATTCCGTATGAAAATTATAGGGCGCGCATAATGGATATTTATTTTTCTTCTGTAATCATTTTAATGGTATTGGGATTACTAACAGGTGTAATACTTAACAGTTACGATGAGGAAAGAAGACGCGTTTTGCGTCAGCGGGATGAAATTGCAAACAAAAGCAAACAACTTGAAGCAACTCAATATGAACTGGAAGTCCACAAACAAAATCTTGAAAAGTTAGTAGAAGAAAGAACCAGGGAACTGCAAAATGAAACCGACAAACATAAAAAGACGGCGGAGGAGTTACTGCAAAGTGAGGAAATGCTGCGAAATATTTTTGAGTCTTCAGTAACGGGAATAATAAGAATAAGCCTTTCGGGAGAGATTTTATATTGTAATGTTGCTGCCCGAAAGATGTTTGGTGTGCCGTTGGATCAGGAAATACATAAGGTTAACTTTTTTGACAAAATGGTCAGTGGAGAATTTGCTGATTTGACAAACGTAGAGAGAACGAAACAGTTTCCCGGTGTTAGAAAGCTTGAATTAATTCGTGAAAACGAAGAAATTTTTCCTGCCGAATGTTTTGTGGGATTGGCAAAAGCGGAGAAATTGGAAGACTCTTGTTTTATCCTGACAATCGTAGATATTTCAAAGCGTGTGGAAGTTGAAAAAGAGTTGATTGCCGCTAAAGAGAAAGCTGAAGAATCGGATAAACTAAAATCAGCATTTTTATCCAATATGTCGCACGAAATAAGAACCCCAATGAATGCGATCCTTGGCTTTTCAAATTTGTTGAGGAAGAAAGATTTGTCTGAAATGGCCAAAAAGGAATATTTGTCCATAATTGATGAAAAAGGAAAACTTTTGCTTAACATAATAAATGACATTATTGATTTTTCAAAAGTTGAAGCCGGTGAAATAAAAATCACAGAGGCAAATGTATCCTTAGACAAAATCATGCAGGAACTGTATTACACTTTCAGTGAGGCCAAAAGAAAGAGAGGAAAGGATAAAGTTGAATTAAGATATAAATTTGAGGTTGGAACAAAAAATACATTGGTAAGAACGGATCCGCTAAGATTTAAGCAGATAATGACAATTTTGCTCGATAATGCCATTAAGTTTACAGACAAAGGTTATGTTGAATTCGGTTTTAGAATATTGAAAAGTTATTCGGATAAAACCGTCGAATGTTTTGTTAAGGATTCCGGCATCGGCATTTCGGAAGAGAATCAGGAAATTGTTTTTAACAGGTTCCGTAAAATTGAAGATATTGGCAATAAGTTTTACGATGGCACCGGTCTCGGACTTGCAATATCACAGAAGTTGGCAAATCTGATGAATACGGAAATACAACTCAAATCCAAAAAGGGAAGCGGGAGCAGATTCTCTTTTAATGTCCCTGTTGCCGAAAGTGATACTCTTGATACTAAAGAGGTGAAATCAACAATTTCCGATTCTAATCCTGATTGGAACAAGAAGAAGATTTTGATTGCAGATGATGAAATAACAAGCATATTACTTTTGAAAGAGTATTTACAACCTGCAGGAATAGAAGTTATATCTGCCAGAAATGGAAAAGAAGCGATTGATGCCCTGGAAAACGGTCTGGCACCGGATATAATTCTGATGGATCTCAGGATGCCTGTAATTGACGGCTATACAGCTACATCAATAATAAAAAAGAAATATCCGGAACTGAAAATAATTGCACAATCAGCCTACGTAATGCCTGAAGATGAAGATAAAGCCAGGGCCAGCGGTTGTGATGATTTCATATCTAAACCTATCAGCAGGGAAGCTATATTTGAAAAATTGACTTTGTACCTGTAACAGGACTTCAAAGTAATTTGGTTACCCTTTTTATCCGATAAGAGGCTGTGCATATTTCAGCACATCTTCTTTAGTGATTATATGATCGCAGAGAATAGCGAGCCTCTCCGTAACATTGTGCAGTTCACGTACATTCCCCGTCCAGGGCATCTCCTGAAGCGCCTTAACGGCACTCTCTTCAATTTCCATTTGAGGTTTGCCGTTTTTCTCACAAAAACGGTTCATAAAGTGATCAACAAGAAGCGGAATATCCTCTTTTCTTTCTCTCAAAGGCGGGACGTGAATAAGAATAACGCTTAATCTGTGATAAAGGTCTTCCCTGAAATGTTCTTTCGCAATCTCCTCCTTAAGATTTTTATTTGTAGCCGCAATTATTCTTACGTCCACAGGAATATCCTTTTCACCTCCAACGCGGGTAATCTTGTTTTCCTGCAATGCTCTAAGCACTTTTGCCTGAGCCGACAAGCTCATATCACCTATTTCATCAAGAAAGAGTGTTCCACCGTTTGCCTGTTCAAAATCTCCCTTTCTTTGTTTTATAGCTGATGTAAAAGAACCTTTCTCATGTCCGAAAAGCTGACTCTCAATTAATTCAGATGGAATGGCAGCGCAGTTAACTTCAACAAACGGTGCATGAGCACGATTGCTTTTCTCGTGTAGCCAACGGGCTACCAGCTCCTTGCCCGTCCCGTTTTCACCGGTTATCAATACCCTTGCATCTGTAGTAGCCACACGCTCTATCATATCTTTAATAGACTCAATAGCCTCCGACTCCCCTATCATATCATAGGTCCGGCTGACCTGTCGCTTTAGTTTTTTTGTCTCTGAAATAAGATTGGATTTATCGAGAGCATTTCTGATTGTGATAAGCAGTCTGTTCAGGTCAAGAGGCTTGGCAATATAATCGAAAGCACCTTTTTTTATAGCCTCGACTGCTGTCTCGATGTTGCCGTGTCCAGATATCATTATCACCGGAGCATCGGTAAGAATCATAGCCTTTTCCAACACCTCAATACCATCCATTTCAGGCATTTTTATATCACAAAGGATAACGTCATATTTATTGTTTCTTATCTTGTCAACGCCAACAAGGCCATTCTCTGCATCATCAACTTTAAACTTCTCATATTCAAGAATATCCCTGAGTGTGCTCCTGATGCTTCTCTCATCATCAATTATTAAAATTTTTGCCATATTGTCAGATTTTTATAATTTTTCAAATCCAAATATTAATATTTTGAGGTAACCGCTACGAGTTGTTATAAACTTATTATAGTTAATATAATACTTATCGAGAATTCAAGGATATTTGAAGCCAAAGCAACTTGATGTCAATTCACATAAATACCGGAAGCTGCACAATTTCCAAATTTTATCACTTCCGTTAAGTCAAATTAAAAAGTATCACTAATAAGTTGTAGTGTTAAGATATCTTATTACATAAACGTAAATCCTATTTTTCTCCCCAATCCCGTTTCAAAAATACGTATTAAGGTAGAAAGTTGAATATTCCCTTTCGCATTTTCAAGTCTTGAAATATAACTTTTTTTTGTTCCTGCTCTTAAAGCAAGTTGTTCTTGAGTTAATTTTTCTTCTTTTCGTGCTTGCTTTAACATTTCGCTAATTATAAACATATGAGCACGTTCTTCGAATTCATTCCTTTTCTCAGTTCCTATTTTACCATATTTTTTATCTAAAAGTTCATCGAAACTTTTTATACCTTTATAATTTTCCATTTTTATCCTCCTTATCTTTAAAATATTCTTTATAAAATTCAATTTTTCTTACCACTTTGCAAAGTTATCACAAAAGTTAACTTTATGCAAATTTATTAAACACTTTTTTTATATCATATACAAAGATACCAAAATAAGTATCTCAAGATATACCTTAAGAAATCAGGATTACGAAAACAATCATCATTTTTTAGATGTAATTTCGAATGAAAAAAAATAATG
Source organism: Bacteroidales bacterium (assembly GCA_026984135.1). GTDB lineage: Bacteria > Bacteroidota > Bacteroidia > Bacteroidales > JAADJA01 > JAADJA01. The sequence continues at coordinate 8,694 of JALSSR010000109.1, read as the reverse complement.
TACTTTTGTAAAATAATTTTAGAATATGATAAAAGCGGTTAACATACATAAATCTTTTGGGAATTTGGAGGTACTTAAAGGAATTGATGTTGAGATTGAAAAGGGGGAGATAGTATCAATAGTCGGGGCTTCCGGTGCAGGAAAGTCAACATTGTTGCATATTATGGGGACTCTGGATAAAGCCGACAAAGGTGAAGTAGTGGTTCAGGATGTTAAAGTTAACTCACTGAGTGAGAAGCAACTCTCCTTATTCCGAAACAGACATATCGGCTTTGTGTTTCAGTTTCATCATCTGTTGCCTGAATTTACTGCACTTGAAAATGTTTGTATTCCGGCTTTTATAGCAAAGACACCGAGGAGTGAGGCTGTAGCCAAAGCAAAGGAGCTGCTTGGTTTTTTAAATCTTTCGGACAGACTGGATCATAAACCGTCGGAGCTCTCAGGTGGAGAACAACAAAGAGTGGCCGTTGCACGCGCCCTGATAAATGAGCCTGACGTAATTTTAGCCGACGAACCTTCGGGCAACCTTGACTCCGTTTCGTCCGTAGAACTGCACAATTTGTTTTTCAGTTTGCGCGATACCTTCAGGCAAACATTCGTAATTGTTACACATAACAGAGAGCTTGCCGATATGGCAGACCGTAAGCTGACCATAAAAGACGGGATTATTCATAAGCAAGATGCGAATAAGCAAAGTTCATCCGTAAAAAAAGCTATTTCCTAACCAAATCATTTGTAATTTTGCACCGGTTTTTACATTAAATAATAATTTTTATAAAGCTTCGTTAAATAAGCTTAATCGGATTTTTAAAAATCCGGGTTTTGGTTTTACGATATGATCCTTAAAAGAACTATTGCATTAACAGTTGTATTTGTTTCGCTTCTGCTTTTCAATTTTGTATTTGCACAGGCAGATGCAGGGCAGAAGTATAAGGAAGCTGTTGCTTCTGCCGATAAATATTTCTCGTCAGGTGACTATATTAACGCCAAGGCTTCTTACCAATATGCTGCAAAGCTTGATCCTAAGGCCGAATATCCTAAGAAAAAACTGAAAGAGACAATGGAGAAGTTAAGGGCTAAAATGGCTCTTATGTCTGATTACAATGCCGAATTGACCAAGGCGGACAAGCATTTTAAACTGAAAGAATATGATCTTGCGAGATCAAGATATGAAGCCGCTTTAAAAATTTTACCCGATGAAAAATATCCAGCTGAAAAAATTGCAGAAATAGAAAAGATTGAAAAAGAAAAAGCCGATAAACAGGCTGCTTATGATGACGCCGTTACGCGTGGAGACAGGGGAATGCAATATAAGAAATATGAAACGGCAATAAAAGAGTATGAAAAGGCTCTCAAAGTTTTTCCAAATGAAGAGTATCCCAAAACACAAATTGAAAAGGCACGGAAACTGGCTGATGAGTTTAATAGTATTAAGCTGCAATATGATGAGGCAATCACAGCTGCCGACAGGCTTTTTAATTTAAAGTATTACGAAAAAGCCAGAGAGAGCTATGAACTTGCAGCTAAGGTAAAGCCCGATGAGGATTATCCAACAGAACAAATCTCTAAAATTGACAAATTACTCGTTAAGAAAAACGAATATGATAAGCTGATATCCGAAGCAGATGAACTCTATATGAATAAAAATCTTTCGGAAGCAAAATCCAAATATCAGAAGGCACTTGCAATTTATCCCTCGGAATCGTATCCTAAAGATATGATTGATAAGATGAATGAAAAACTGAAGGAACTTAGCAGCAAGGATGACCTTTACAATCAAGCAATTGCAGATGCCGATAGTTTTTTTAATGCAAAGGATTATGCCAATGCAACCAAGGAATATGAAAACGCCCTTTCAATAAAACCGGAAGAACAGTATCCGCAGACCAAAATCAATGAGATAACCGGTTTATTAGCAAACCTTGATGCAAAAGACCGCTCTTATAATGATGCTATGCAAAAGGGTGAACAATTTCTCGGAGCCGGTGAATATGAACAAGCCAAGGCTCAATTTGAGAAAGCGTCAAATCTGAAACCATCGGAACAATTGCCTAAGGATAAGATAGCCGCAGTTGAAAAGCTTATTAGCGAAAGAAATGCCGTAAAAGGCAGTTATGATAATGCTATCGCTCTGGCCGACAAAGCTTTGAACGAAAAAAACTTTGATGTGGCCGCAACACAATATCAAAATGCACTTGTAATAATACCCGGCGACAAATATGCTTTGGGAAAGATTGAGGAGGTAAAAAAACTAAAAGCTGATTTCCTTGAAAATCAAAAACATTACAATAAGATCATTGCAGAAGCCGATAAACTATTTGATAAAAAAAGTTTTGATGAGGCAAAACAAAAGTATAACGAAGCAAAGCAAATTGACCCTTCGCAGACATATCCGGATGACAGACTTTTGGTAATTAGTCAACTGCTTGCCGAAAAGCAAACGAAAGAAGAAAATTATCAGATGACAGTCAAACTGGCAGACAATCTGTTTGACCAGAAAAAATTTACTGAGGCTCTAACCGAATATCAGAATGCCAACAAACTGAAACCGGAAGAGAAATATCCATCCGAAAGAATTGATGAGATAAGCACTATTCTTGCTGAAAAGGAAACCAGGCAGGCGAATTATGATAAAGCTCTTGCTGCCGGTGATGGCTTTTTCACGGAAGGGAATTATGAAAAATCCCTTTCGGAATATCAAAAGCCGCTAATCTAATCCCTGAGAATGAGTATCCTGCAACAAAGATTGCTGAAATTAATACTATCCTTAAAGAGAGAGCCGCAAAAGGACAGCAATATGCAACACTTATAGCCGAGGCCGATAAATTATTTAAGGAAAAGTTATATCAGGATGCAAAAGCAAAATATCAATCGGCTCTCGACATTCAACCCGGTGAGCCAAAACCAACCGAAAGAATAGCGGAAATAGACAAGATCATTGCAAATCAAAAGGCTGTGGATAAATCGTATAACAACGCAATAACACAGGCCGACAACTATTTTAATTCTGCCCAGTACGAAAGTGCAAAGGAAAAATTCAAAGAAGCTCAGAAGATAAAACCCGGAGAAGAGTATCCGGCAACAAAAATTAATGAGATAATAGCAATTACAACCGCTGCAAAAGAGTTGCAAGCAAATTATGATAAAGCTGTTGCACTTGGCGATAAACTTTTTATGAAACAGGACTATCAGGGAGCAAAAGCGGAATATGAAAAAGCTTCCCAATTGAAACCTGATGAAGATTACCCTAAATCAAAACTTAATGAAGTAACCGGCCTGCTTACTTCAATAGCAGCTCAGCAGAATTCATATAAGGAAGCCATTGCAGCAGCCGATAAGCTTTTTAGCGAAAAACAATATATTGAGGCAAAAATAGCTTATCAGAAAGCATTGGAGTTAAAACAGAATGAAAAGTATCCTTCCGAGAGAATTAAAGAAATAGATAAAATACTGGAAAGCCGGAAAATTGCTATGGGACAGTATAACAAGCTGTTACAGGAAGCTGACGCCCTGGTTGCAGCCGGGAAATATGATAAAGCAATGACTCAGTATCAGGTTGCAAGCACAATCCGTCCTACCGAACAGTACCCTAAAGACAAGATATTTGAAATTAAGAAAAAGCAGGAGCAAGAAAGAGTCCTGAATGAACAGTTCGATATTGCAATGGCTGATGCCGAACAAAAATATAAACAGAATTATTACGAACAGGCACTTACAAGGTATCAGGACGCTGTTAAATTGAAACCAAACTCAAAGAAAGCACAGGACAGAATAGCAGAAATCACAACAATGCTGGCATCCAACGCTAAACTTGAGCAGGATTATAATGATGCCATTTCAAAGGGAGACAATCTTTTTGCCCTTAAAGATTATTCTGAAGCAAAGTTGTCATATATGAAAGCTTCAAATCTTAAGCCTAAAGAGGAGTACCCAAAGACAAAGATAGCAGAAATAGAAAACCTGATTGCAAGCCAAAAAGCACAACAGGCGGAATATAATAAAATAGTTGCTGCTGCCGACAGGATGATGGATTCCAAAGATTATCGAAAAGCCAAAGAGAAGTATAATGAGGCTTTAGGAGTGTTGCCAAATGAGCAATATCCAAAGGATAAACTAAAAGTAATTGCCGATATAATACTGGCTCAGGAGCTTGCTGCTCAGGAAGCTTATAATGCTAAAATAGGCGAAGCTGATGCCTTTATGGCAAACAAACAATATGATCAGGCAAGATTAAAATATCAGGAAGCATTGAAGATGAGACCTGACGAGGAGTATCCCGTACAGAAAATTGCGGAGATTGAACGTTTGGTTACCGACCTTGAGACACTACAGGCAAATTATTCAAAATTGATTGCTGCAGCTGATAAATCCTTTAAAGCCAAGGAGTATGATGCTGCCAAATCAAAATATGTTGAAGCTGCGGCCTTAATGCCTGATGAGGGATATCCCAAAGATCAAATAGAAGCCATCAATAAAATTTTTAAGGCTGAGATGGAGAGAATACAGCAAAATTATGACAAAGCAATCGCTGATGCCGACAAATTTTTCTCTGCCAGAGTTTACGGCAAAGCCCTGGATTCATACAGACTGGCAAAAAAGGTTAAACCCGATGAAGATTATCCTGATGAAATGGTTAATAAAATTTTGAAAATTCTGGATGAAAATGCAGTCAGGAATGTGATGGGATCACCTGTAACTATTGCTAATCAGGAGGTTGAAAAATTCACTTTCGACCCGATAGATGTTTCAAACAGAAGATCGAGTCTTATATATATAAAAGCCAGGAACATAACGGGAAACGAATTCAGAATTGTGATGAGCTACGGCAAAGGGAGCAGCAAAAACGGCGGATTTATGATTCCTATTCCTGCAAGCGATAAAACTAAAGAGTTTATCATACCAATCGGAAAACAGGATAAATGGTTCACCGAAGACAATAATTATATCAGTCTGACACCGCAAGGTGGTGATGTGGAAGTTACTCTTATTAAGATAACGAGAGGAGATTAGTACCTGACGAGAAGGTATATCAATCCTCTTTCACTTTTTCTCCTCCTACATAAATCTCCATCTCGGGAATGTCTGTTTTATCTCTCATCAATCCGAACATCATTACAAGACTGGTTACAAGTATCACAAAAAACAAGACTCCTTCGCTGATAATGCCAATGCTATACTCTTTGGGAATAGCATAATAGAGCAGTATTGTTATAAGTCCGCGTGGTGCAATGAATAATTCGGGATAAACATTACGTCTCATTAAAAACTTCAGATACAGAAAACGGATTCCGTAAAGCAGCAAAACTATTATTGTGCCTGTTATTGCTATACGAAAATCAAAAAGCAGTGCAATACTCACGGATGCACCGAAAGTGAAAAAGAAAAATGTACGTATTAAAAAAGCCGATTCGTTGGTTATGAGCCGGAAACGGTCAATACCCTGCCGCAGTTTGAAAATATCAACTTTTTGAATAAGCTTTTTCCCGCCGAAAACATCCAGATTATTAAGGAAAAGTCCGAAGAACAGTATCATAAGAAGTGCCGAAAGATGATATTTTTTACCAACAGCATAAAACAGCATGAGAATGGCAAGCATCAAAAAGAACTTAATATTCATAGTTGTCTTATTGATAAAAAAGAGCATCATAACCGTAAAAGCAACGGATATGAGCAGGACTATTATCAAGTCTCCACCAAGCCACAGGTAATTAACCGATTCAAGAGTTTCATTCGATATGGCAATATTGAAGACCAAAATACCCAAAATGTCCGAGAAGATAGATTCGTAAACTATAAACTCCTTTTTATTCTCCTCCATCTGTTCAACGCTTGGAATGGCGATGGCACTGCTTATTACGGCAAGAGGAATCGCATTAACAAGACAAACATGAAATGTCAGTTCGCTGAATATCAACTTAATTCCACCTGCTATTGAGAAAGCCGAGACCAGTAGAATTATTAATGCCGATAAAAAGGATTTACCAATAAGTCCCATCTTCTCCTTTTCAAGTTTCAGCTCCAGAGATCCCTCCAAAACAATTAATATCACTCCTATTATTCCTAAAAACTGAAGAGCCGTTTTCGTATCCGGCAATTCATATCCGGCATTGTGATATACCGCCGTAAAGATAATTCCCGTAAAAAGAAGTAACAACACAGAAGGAATTTTCGTCTTTGCCGAAATTGCACTATACAAATATGACAGAATGACTAATAGACTGATTGATATTATTAATGTGTATGAGTCTGAAAACATAATTATCCTGTTTTAAATAGTTTATGCAATAATACAACATTTTTATTTATTTATGCCAACTTTCCCGTATTGCCCGGCGTCTGAATGATTGTTAGTTATTGTTAATATTATTTTTATTTTTGTCTTCTTAAAAATACGGACTGAATATGGAAAGCTATTTTAAAAAGTTCAAAGAGAATGTGATAGGGAATGATTTGATTTTCAAGACTCCCTACGGAAACAAAAAGATGATATATGCCGACTGGGTAGCCAGCGGAAGGCTCTATCGTCCCATTGAAGATAAAATTGCAAATACTTTCGGCCCATACGTTGGAAACACACATACGGAAACCTCCGAAACGGGAACTCTGATGACAAAAGCTTACCATCTGGCCCATAAAAAGATAAAACAGCACGTTAATGCCGCACCTGATGATGTAATAATCACAACAGGCTTTGGAATGACGAGCGTGGTAAATAAGTTTCAGCGGATTCTCGGTCTTAAGCATTGTGGTGAATTATACGGTTCGGATTGTTTGAAAAACAGAGAGAAACCCGTTGTTTTCATAACCCATATGGAGCATCATTCCAATCATACATCGTGGTATGAAACAATGGTTGATGTTGTTGTAATCCCTCCGGGCGATGGTTTGCGAATTGATTTGAATAATTTGAGAACAGAGCTGAAAAAGTATAAAGACAGGAAAATGAAAATCGGTTCCTTCTCCGCCTGCTCCAATGTAACGGGAGTATTCACACCGTATCACCAAATGGCAAAAATAATGCATGAGTACGGAGGTCTTTGTTTTGTGGATTTTGCAGCTTCCGCACCTTATGTTGATATAGATATGCATCCCGCAGATCCAATGGAGAAGCTGGATGCCATTTTCTTTTCACCTCATAAGTTCCTTGGCGGCCCGGGTAGCTCGGGAGTGCTGATATTCAACTCTTCACTCTATCAGTTACCAACACCGGATCAGCCCGGAGGAGGAACTGTGGAATGGACAAATCCTTGGGGCGAATATAAATACATTGATGATATAGAAGCTCGTGAGGATGGCGGAACTCCCGGATTCCTGCAGGCAATAAGAACAGCCCTCAGTATTGAACTTAAAGACAGGATGGGTACTGCCAATATAAAAAAAAGGGAGGAAGAGCTTGTGAAGATAGCATTTGAAGAGATGCTTAAAGTTCCCGGAATACACATCCTTGCCGATAATATTCAGAAAAGGTTGGGGGTTATCTCTTTCTACATTGATGATATTCATTACAATCTTATTGTAAAAATACTTAACGACAGGTGGGGAATTCAGGTAAGGGGCGGATGTGCCTGCGCAGGTACCTACGGTCATTATTTGCTTGATGTAAGTTATGAATTTTCGCATGAAATAACCGAAAAGATCAACTCAGGCGACTTGTCGGAAAAGCCCGGCTGGGTAAGGCTTTCATTACATCCGACCATGACAGATGAAGAACTCTATACCGTAATTAACGGTCTCAATGAAATAGTTGCCAATATTGATGAATGGAAGAAAGATTACATCTACAACAAACACACTAATGAGTTCCGTCATAAAAACGAACCGGAAGATAAAACCGTTGTTGTTGAGGATTGGTTTAAGCTGGATAGTTAACAGAGCAATTGTTGCGGAAAGTAAGATAACTACGGGTTTTGTCAATGTTTATGCCCGGGGAGCCACAGCTGCAATAATGATCCAGAAGAATTGTCATTACCGTTTTGTCCGCGTAATTTAAGATATGGATTATAACGACCTGAAAAGCAAAATACTTAAAGCCTGCAAGAGGGTTCAGTCGCAAATTATTGAAAATTTGAATATTGAAATTTCGGATGCCAAACGAATGTCAAGTGACATCATATGTCCGGTGGAGAGAGATGACGGAGGTTATCAGGCACAACTTCTGGCAAAAATTGATATGCTGGGAAAGCAATTACGGAAAGCTACGGAACTTTATGACGTTTTGTTGAAGGTTCAGCCGGAAAAACGAATGGATACGGTTGGATTCGGAGCTGTTGTAATTACGGTTTCTCAAAAGCTTTTTATCTCGGCAGCAATTGGCAAAGTTGAGGTTAACGGTGATACATATTATGCCATTTCTCCCAATGTTCCGGTTTATAAGGCTATGAACGGGAAAAGGGCTAATGATGAGTTTGTCTTTAACGGTAAGAGAATTAAAATCCTTGAGGTTTATTAATCATAATGCAACGGTTTTGTGCACTGCTGTTTATATCAGATTAATCCCCGGGCTATTTACTTTCGAATTAGCCGGTTAGTTATCTAAAATGGTTCTTAACATCCTTCATTTCTTTTTATGTCAAATATCTACTCTGCCAACTTTTCCAATTTATCAACTGTCTGTTGTTCAAAAATATCTTTTTGCATATTGAAACAAATATGCAAAAAGATAGTTAATTGTCTTAATGAAAAAGATTCTGTACA
>JALSSR010000108.1 GCA_026984135.1 Bacteroidales bacterium | reverse complement strand
TGCCGAACCGCTGGCACGGGCTATAGGAAAAGCCGTCAAAAAAAGAAACTGGCAATGGGGAAAGGATTTTGCCATTGTAATTTCGACCGATGCAGTCCATTACGGTGACGAAGAATGGGGTGGAAAAAATTTCGCTTTTATGGGTACGGGTTGCAAAGCCAATGAAAAAGCCAAGACCCATGAATATGAAATAATAAGAACTATTTCCGGCCCCGTTTCACCCGACGGAATAGAAAAGTTCACACAGGAAACCGTTGACAAAGATGATTACAGGGAGTATAAATGGACCTGGTGCGGCAGATATTCGGTTCCGTTGGGCCTTCTGACAGCTTATTATCTGAACGAAACTCTAGGCGACGAGCCCTTGATTGGAACAGCTATCGGTTATTGCAACAGTATTGACCATCCCCAGCTTGATGTCGAAGATATAGGTATGGGAACGACAGCTCCCGCCCACGACCACCATTGGGTTGGGTATGCGGGGATTGGATATAAATAATAGAATATAATCTATCATTGCCGTTTTATTAAGACAAAAACAAACCCGTAAGGAATATTATCAATGAAAAATAGATATATTCGCATTATGAACTCCTTACTTCAAAAATTTTTTGAAGGATAAGTTTATATTACTCCGGCACCTGACATTGTTTTCCCGAATTAACTAACCAAAATTGGTTTTTATCCGGATTGTTTACCTCTTTGTTCATATCAAAGTCGGCCTGCTCATAACCATTGACGCCTGCCCTGTTTTTCCAAACATTTGACATATCAAGAGAATCAATTGTTCCGTCTGAATTGGCGTCGCCGGCAAACATCCCCCACACTCCGCTGTCCAACTGTTTGTGTCCCAGACTACCACCGAGAGCTTTTCCTTCGGCATCTGAAAAATCGTATGTATAAACACTATTGACACCTATCAAGGGATTAGCCGAAATAACTCCGAGGTGATTACGATGCCAGACTACAGCAAACATATTATTTGAAACCGGTGTATCAAACTGTAACAAGCTTGTTCCGTCTGTGTTTACTACCGAACCGTCTTTCAAAAGGAAGGCAGCTTGCCTGGCTATTCTTGTGGTGCTATCTGCAAATTCCGCATCAGTTGTATCTCTTAATTCAATCAATACCCAATCAACAATATCTGACGAAGGTATTGTAGCTACCGATTCGGTTCCGTTATAGTACCAGGGAGATACATTAAACGGCTGTGCTAACGGTATGACTCCGCTATTCAATGAAGTACTCATCATTCCCGTGTTTCCGTCATAAGCTCCTTCGAGAAAAACTTTTAAATCAATGTTGAATTCGTTTGACTGTATCAGTTTGGAACTCTCATACATTCTACTGAATACATTGGAATAGTCAAATGCTGCCGGTGGAGGTGCTGAGCCTTCCTCCGAAGAAATGATCACAGCTATTCCTCCGTCAGGAATAATCCAATAATAGGAACGAATATATGATTCCTGAATCAACATCCCCGACCAGTAAAATTTATAATGCTCTTGATAATCAACCTGTAAGCAAGGAAATGTACCAAGTCCGTTTGGTAAAATAATATCTCCGTAAGCATTGCAGAAGGCGTTGAAATCATAAGTAACGTCCAGGTCAAAGCCACCGCTTTGTGCCGGAAAGGTTGTTGAGCCTGACCAGTTGTCCATAAAATCAACCGGATCGGGAAAATCAACTATCGGAGGATCAAAAATATAAGGAATAGGTAATGTGGGTGGTTGGCACACTCCGTAATTTACCCTCCCGGTGTCGGGTTTGAAATCAAGATACATATATGCCGTATCTCCGCTACCTGATTTCTTCTCTACAATGTTTGCAAGGGGATACGAACTTGTACAGGGTGTTGAAGATGGTAACACATATTCAAACAGGTAATCCGAATCCGTGGGGCCGGTAGAAAAATCCCAGGTATAGGGACCTCCGATATTACCTGTAAGACCTGTTACAATATACAGCGAACCGTCACGGCTATACATCTTGTAGTAGTCACCATTCTGATATTCAATATCATCAAGTGTAATTGTGATTTGGGAAAAAATTGTCCCGAATGAAAAAAGAGAAAACATCAAAAAAGCATAATAAATAAATTTTATTTTCATAATGAAAGATTTAAAGTTATAAATATAATTATTATTTGGCTCAATACTACCTAAAATGGTAATATATATCTTTGCACAAAAATATATATTTTTTTATATATTTGCAAGTTTAATTAATAAATAGTTGTAACTAATTGATTATGAACGGACAACCGGAGCTTTACAAAATATTGAACAATTTGAATATCAAATTTGAATATTATGAACATCCTCCTGCTCCAACTATTGAAGAAGCTAAAAAATATTGGATTGATTTGAAAGCTACACATTGTAAGAATATTTTTTTCAGAAATCACAAAGGAAACCGGCACTATCTTGTAATCATTGAACATACGAAAGATTTAAATATTCATGGGTTGGAAAAGAGCCTGAAACAGGGTAAGTTATCTTTTGCTTCCGAAAAAAGGATGATCAAATATCTGGGATTAAAACCCGGTTCGGTATCCCCCTTCGGATTAATAAATGATAAGGAAAACCACGTTTATGTTTTCCTTGATAAAAATCTCCGAAACTCTGATAAAATTAGTTTCCACCCCAATATAAACACAGCGTCACTCGTAATAAATTTTAAAGATTTCGAGCGATTTTTGAAGTGGACGGGGAATAGATATGAGTATAGAAATTTAACGGGAGACCTCACAGGTCTTCAAGACATGTGAGTTATGTAATAAAAATATGGATATGGCTTGGATCATCTTTTGGATTGCCGTTTACCTCATTCTGATTTTGTTGCTATCGTTGCGGCATGTCAAGGCTTCCGATATGGAGAATTATCTTGTCAACAACCGCAGAACAGGTACATTTCCGCTTGTTGCAACCACACTGGCAACTTTTGTGGGAGGGGGCACTTCAATGGGATTGATGGCAATGGGTTACGAATCGGGGTTGGCAGCGGTCGGAATAGGTGTGGCTTATGTAATAGGATTTTTCATTTTGTCGCGGTTTGCGGCAAAGATGAATAATATCGGCAGGAAAGAATCCATTTACTCATTTCCGCAATATCTGAATAAAAAATATACAAACCCTGATGATCCGAAATTTGCCCGTCTCTTTTCGTCGGCTGTCAGCGGAACAAATGTTTTTATCTTCTTTTTCTTGCTTTCGGCTCAGTTTGTGGGAATGGCAGCCTTACTGAAGTTTGCTTTCACCATTGATTATATTCCGGCAGCGATAATCTCCTGTTTTGTAGTCATCGGATATACTGCGTTGGCCGGGCTTTCGGGTGTTATCATTACGGATATGATACAGTTCATCATTATCGTTATTATGATAATTTTCATTTTTATTCCGGGAATTTACCGCGATTCCGAAGGCTTGAGCCGCCTTGCGGAGCTTCCGGCAAATATGCTTAACGGTACTTTTTACGGCTGGTCGTTTTTAATAGCTTTACCTTTATTTCTTTCACCTTCGGTTTTAATACGTATGGATCTCTGGCAGAGGATTCTCGCAGCCAAAGACGGCAATACCGCAAAAAAGGTAAGTATCATATCGGGATTGGGAATGTTGCCTTTCTACATTATTTTCCCTCTTGTAGGAATGACTCTCAGGGTTATACTTGGCGACACTATCCATCCCAACGATGTAACATATCTGTTTATCGAAAGACATTCCAATGCTTTCATTCTCGGCTTTGCCGTTGTCGGGCTGATGTCGGCATTGATGTCGTCGGGAGACAGTTTTCTGAATTTGGTTTCAATATCTGCCGTACGTGATTTTGCAGGATGGCGCAAGAACTCTTTACTTTCGGATAAAAACCGCATTTACAGGCAAATAAGAGTTGCAACGGTTATATTCGGATTGATTGCACTTGCAATGGCTTTGGTTTTGCCAAAAATCGTTGATTTGATGGTCGTGGGCATTGCAACTATTGTGATTTTTGTCCCCGCCACTTTTCTCGCACTTTTAAAGGATGATGTTTACAAATACAGAAAAGCCGCAATCTATAGTATTATTGCAGGTTTTGTAGTGAACTTGTTCTTTTTCGTTTGGGGAACGGTTGCACCGCAACAATTTCAGGCAAAATCATCATTTATTCCCGCCTTTATTGTGGCAAGCTTAACTTTGCTGGCCGGTTTATACCGAAAGAGACAGGTCTTAAAGGAAATAAATACAAAAAACACTTGATTATGCCCAAAGTATTGTTTTTCGATCTCGAAATAAATAAAAAGAGTCATAAGATTGAGAAAATCGGGGCCATAATTGACAATACCGTTTTTAGTGATAAGTCGGTACTACGATTTTCCGATTTCTCAAAAACGGCGGATATTACCTGCGGACATAATATCATTGATTTCGATATTCCGGCATTGTTAAAAACAGGGATGAATGAAAATTTTTTTACAAAAGATACCATTGACACCCTTTTCCTTTCCGCACTCTTATTTTCGGAAAATCCCTACCACAGCCTTGTTAAAAACTATAAATTAATTGATGATAGCGGCGAACTCAACAATCCGGTTTCGGATGCCAAACTTGCACGTAAATTGCTGATTGACGAATACAATGCATTTAACAAACTTGATGAAACGTTAAAAAGCATCTATTATCTATTACTGAACGACAAACCCGGATTTTCAGGATTTTTCAAGATACTGAAATTCTCTGCAAAATCTTCAAATATAAAGAAAACCATATCCGGATATTTTAACGGAAAGCTTTGTAAAAATGCGGAGATGGACAAATTTATTGAAAACGAGCCTGTTGCATTGGCATATACTCTTTCGCTGATTCTGACCGGCAGGGTTGACTCGATAAGTCCTCCCTGGTTATTACAAAAATATCCGGTTATCAATGAGGTGATGTATAATCTAAGACAGAGAATTTGCGACGACCCGGATTGTGAATATTGCCGTACGCATCTTAATCCTGAAAAATCCCTGATGCGGTTTTTCGGGTATGAGAAGTTCAGAAAATTTAACGATGATGAGAAGATACCACTGCAAAAGCAGGTTATAGAGGCAGCTTTAAACCGTAAATCTCTGCTTGCTATTTTCCCTACAGGCGGAGGTAAATCGTTGTCGTTTCAACTGCCTGCACTTATTGCAGGTGAAGCGGGACGGGAACTGACTGTTGTTATCTCGCCCTTACAGTCGCTGATGAAAGATCAGGTTGATAATCTTGAGAACCGTTTCGGAATAACAAGTGCCGTAACCATAAACGGGCTGCTGTCTCCGGTTGAAAGAAAAGAGGCTTTTGAAAGAGTTGAAACCGGAAAGGCTCACATACTCTACATAGCTCCCGAATCGTTGCGCTCTCCTTCATTGGTCAATCTGCTTGGTAAACGTGCTATTGCACGTTTCGTGATTGACGAAGCCCACTGTTTTTCATCCTGGGGTCACGATTTCAGGGTTGATTATCTCTACATCGGCGACTTCATTGCAGAGCTTGTACGTAAAAAAGGGTTGAAAAATGCAATTCCCGTATCCTGTTTTACGGCAACCGCCAAACCCAAGGTCATTGATGACATAAAGGAATATTTCAATACGAAATTGAATCTTGAACTCACCGGTTTTATTTCCGAAAGTAAGCGTACAAATCTGCGATACGGCATATTCCCGTCAAAAGGAAAGGAGGAAAAGTTCAATAACCTGATAAAAGTACTTTCGCATTCCGACGGACCTTCAATTGTTTATGTTGCACGTACAAAAACGGCTGAAGACCTTGCCCTAGGCCTTCAACGCGAAGGTCTTGCAGCATTGCCGTATCACGGTCAAATGGAAACAAAAGAAAAAATTGCCAATCAGAATAAATTTATGGAAGGTGAGGTTGAGATTATCGTTGCAACCTCTGCTTTCGGGATGGGTGTTGACAAAGACAACATCAAAATGATAGTCCATTACGACATTCCCGATTCATTGGAAAATTATATTCAGGAGACCGGCAGAGCAGGCAGGGATGCCTCAATACAGGCGGATTGTTTTGTCTTGTTTGATGAGAACGATTTGAGCAAACATTTTACTATGTTTTACAACACAAGGCTTAATCTTAAAGAGATTTCACAAGTTTGGAGAGGCCTTAAAACACTTGGCAGATTCAGAGCCGGAAATATAACAAAATCAGCCCTTGAAGTGGCCAAATCTGCCGGATGGGACACGGAGATGCGCGACATGGAAACAAAAATCACAACTGCCGTGGCTGTCCTTGAAGATGCAGGATTCGTAAAACGAACCCAAAATTCTCCACGAGTATTTGCCGACAGCTTTCTTGTGAAAAATGTTGATAAAGCCGGGGAAATAATCGGAAACTCAACAGACCTTAATGATGACCAGAAAAGAGATGCCGCACGAATAATTCAACGGATAATTAAAGACGATGAAACACAAATTGATTATCTTTCGGATACCCTCGGAATTCCCCACAATGATACTTTGCATATTATCAATGTATTGCGCGATAAAAAAATAATCGGCGACGCCAAAGACCTTACTGCTTATGTTGACACTTCAAAATCAAGGTACAACTCATTAAAAGTCTTTAAGGAATTTGTAAAAGTGGAGATGGAGTTCCTTAAAATCATTAAAGAAAAACCGGCAACCATCTTTTTAAAAGAGATAAACACCCGCATTTTTGAAATGGGACTGGAATATAGTTCGGTGGAAATACTGAAAGAGATATTGCGGTTTTGGCAAATAAACAATTTTATCTCAAGAGAAAGAATAAACAACAATAATTCGGTTTACAAGATAAAATATAAATACAGATATGAAATTATTGAGCAAGCGGTAACTTCCATAGAACAACTTTCTGATTCCATAATTGAGTATTTGTATGGGAAAAAAGAGACTTTACTGGAAACAGAACCTGATTTCAAAGAGCATCATCTTTTGAAATTTTCGTTGGTTGAGTTAAAAGAAAACATAGAAGTAGCCGGAAAACTGTTTAATACTTCATACAAAATAACCGTTTACGAAAGGTCGCTTTTGTATCTGAACAGCATCGGTGCAATAAAACTGGAAGGGGGCTTCCTTATCTATTACAAACCGATGAATATCAGAAGAGTGATAATGAACAACCGCAAGCAATTCACAAAAGAGGATTATAAAAAGCTGAAAACCTTTTATGAGGGAAAGATAGAACAAATTCATATTATGGGCGAGTATGCCAAAAAGATGTTGTTAAACTACAGCATGTCTTTGGGGTTTGTGGACGACTATTTCAAACTTCCTTATGATGAATTTATTTCCAAATATTTTCCCAAAAGGAAAAAGGAGATAAAGAGGCCCATAACACCCGAAAAATTCCGCCAAATATTCGGAACCCTTTCTCCCGAACAATTGCAAATTATCAAAGATGATAAAAATGATAAGATCCTTGTTGCCGCAGGTCCCGGTAGCGGAAAAACAAAAGTGCTTGTTCACAAAATAGCTTCTTTGCTTATGCTCGAAGATATCAAACCCGAACAGTTTCTGATGCTCACTTTTTCGCGTGCAGCGGCAATGGAATTTAGAATGAGGCTTAAAAAACTTATGGGCGATGTGGCCTGGTTTATTGATATTTTTACTTATCATTCCTATTGTTTTCACCTCTCGGGACGGCTCGGCACGCTTGAAAAATCGGAAAATATCATTGCCGAAACTCTTGAAAAATTGAAGTCGGGAGAAATATCTGTGGAAAAGGTGTCGGGAAAGAGTGTTTTGGTGATTGACGAATTTCAGGATGTTAATGAAGATGAGTATCAACTGATAAGCGAAATAGCCCGTATAGCCCAAAAAATCAGAATATTGGCGGTGGGTGATGATGACCAGAATATCTATGAGTTCAGAGGAGCGTCAATTAAATATATGACTGAGTTCAAAGAAAAACATAGTGCCAAATCTTATGAGTTGCTTACAAACTTTCGCAGTAAAAGTAATCTTGTTGATTTTGCAAATCTTTTTGTAAAACAAATTGAATACAGACTGAAAACCAATCAAATACAATCATATACTATTGAACAGGGTGAGATTGCAATAACAAAAGTCAAAGGAAATAATCCAATTGTTCTTCTTTGCAATAACTTGAAAAACAAAACCCTTAGAGGAAAAACCGCTGTGTTGACGGTAACAAATGAAGAGGCGGCAATAACACATTCGGTTCTGAAATCCCTAAATATCAATTCAAAACTTTTGTTGTCCAATGATTCATTTAAAATTGGCGGCCTTGACGAAATAAAATTCTTCTCCGGTGAGATATTGAAAGACGTTGATACTTCTCTCGGTCTTATATTAGACGAAGTGTGGGAGAAAGCAAAGGAAAATCTTGAAAAAAGGGAGAAAACATCTGAAAATTTACAACTTGCATTGAAAATCATTAAAGATTTTGAAAAAAACAATAAACAAAAATTGCGCAATGAATGGATTTCCTTCATAGGCGAAACCGATATTGATAACTTCCTGATTGATAAAAACGATAACGTCGTTGTATCCACTATGCACAAGGCAAAAGGAAGGGAATTTGACAATGTTTTTATTTTATTAAACGACTATTATATTGTTAATGATGAAAAGAGAAGGGTTGTTTATGTAGCCATTACCCGGGCAAAGTCGAACCTTTTTATTTATACAAACACCAATTATTTTGATAAGTATGATGTTATAAACCTGACACGAAAAACAGATTTTCAACAATATGATGATCCCGAAAGGATACCCGTTTATCTCACTCACAGGGATATAGACCTCGGCTTTTCAAAACTCGATGGTATTCAAAATGTCATTTCCAAAATTGTTGCCGGTGACGAACTGAGACTTTCCGATAATGAAG
Source organism: Bacteroidales bacterium (assembly GCA_026984135.1). Classification (GTDB taxonomy): domain Bacteria; phylum Bacteroidota; class Bacteroidia; order Bacteroidales; family JAADJA01; genus JAADJA01. The sequence continues at coordinate 6,851 of JALSSR010000108.1, read as the reverse complement.
ACGGATTAAAAACGGTTTGGGGAAAATATGTTTTAAAGTTTTCAAAAAAGTTTAATGAGGCTTTTGAAAAATGGAAAGAAGCAGGTTATAAGTTCGAAAAAGCAAAGATAAAATATGTGGTTTGGTGGTATTCAAAAGATGACGATAAGGAGTACAGAGTTGTTTTGCCTGAAATCGAACTTCGGATTAAAGGATATACCGAAAGAAATCAGGTTTGCGAAAAGTAAACATGATTTTTTTCGAGCATTAACCGGTTCTAAGCAGCTTTGCGTTGCCTGTCTAACGACAATGGCAGGCAAACCTGATAAGAACCGGTAAAATTATTCCGAATTAATCTTTGTTTGAAATATTATCCATAATTTTACGCCTTAAAACTATCGGATATGTCTGCACAAAACGAAAATTACATTCAATTTCTCGGAGCTGCCGGAACGGTAACAGGCTCCAAATATTTGCTTTCCATTGACGGATATCATCTACTGATTGATTGCGGATTGTTTCAGGGGTTAAAAGAGTTGAGGGCGCGGAACTGGAGTACCTTCCCGTTTCCGGCACAAAGAATTGATGTGATAATTCTTACACACGGACACCTTGACCACACCGGATATCTGCCGCGACTTGTGAAGCAAGGCCTTGACTGCCCGATTTATTGTACGGCACCTACGGCAGACCTTACGGAAATAATCCTGAAAGACAGCGCCAAAATACAGGAAGAAGATGCTGAACATGCAAATAAGGGCGGATACTCCAAACACACACCAGCTATGCCGTTATACGGATTGAAAGAAGTTGATAAAACATTACCCTTACTTTCGCCGCAACCGGCAGAGGAGTTTATTCAATTGAATGACAATATCCGGTTCAGGTTCAGAAAAAATGCTCATATTCCGGGTGCTTCTTTCATCGAGATGGATATTAAAGGTAAAAGAATCGTATTTTCGGGAGATATCGGCAGGCCGGATGACCCGATGCTGGTTCATCGCGAAAAGCCCGATAAAGCGGATATCCTTTTCGTGGAATCAACTTATGGCGACAGACTGCATCCCACAACACCCACGGAAGAAGTTTTGAAAAGGATAATTGATAACACCGTTTCAAAACACGGGCCTCTTATTGTTTCAAGCTTTGCCGTTGACCGTACTCAGGATTTTATGTACGTTATCTGGAAACTGAAAGAAGAGGGCAAAATCCCCGACCTGCCTGTCTATCTTGACAGTCCTATGGGACAGGATGTAAGCAGGCTTTTCCTGAAATATCCCGAATGGCTCAATCTCGACCCGGGAGTATTCAAAGAGGTTTTCAAGGATACACGACAAGTAACCTCCATTCAGGAAACATTCCATCTTGCTAAAGACAAATCACCAAAAATAATCATTGCGGGAAGCGGTATGATGAACGGTGGCAGGGTGTTGCATTATCTCGAAAAACACCTTGGCAATCCTGCGGCAACGGTTGTTCTGCCCGGATTTCAGGCTGCCGGAACCCGTGGAAGACAACTTAGCGACGGTAGTTCGGAAATAAAACTCCACGGACATTATTTCAAAGTTAAAGCTACTGTTGAGCATATACGTACGATGTCGTCACACGCCGATCAAAGTGAATTGATTTCCTGGATGTCGGGAATAAAAAACAAACCCGAAAATGTATTTATCGTCCACGGTGAACCGCAAGCTTCGGACGCTCTCAGAGTGAAAATTCAGGATGAATTCGGTTGGCATTGCCGTTTACCGGTTTTATATGAAAAAGTAATACTTGACTTCTGATTTTACGGAATTTAGCACTTATTCGCCAACTTGTAATAATTTGAAAATCATAATTTTAGATTTCTCCGTGAGTCTTTGTAAATTCTTTGTGGCACTTTATGAAACAGCTTTTAAACGAAGAATAAATAGAAATACACAAATAATTTTCTGTTTTTAAACATATTAGCGAGTTAGGTGTTTCTGTTCTTTTAAATAAAAACAAATGAATATACGTGGAAATATACATAAAGTAGTAAATATACGTGATTTAACGGAGTCAACGTATGTACTGAGAATGGAAAAGAAGGGACTTAAATTTGTTGCGGGACAAAATTTGAATATCGGGATAGCAGGAGATACCGAAAGACGCGACTATTCGATTTATAGTGCCGAAAATGACGATTATCTTGAAATACTTGTGAAAGAGGTTAAGGACGGGCTTGTCTCAAAAAGATTGAGGAAATTGAAAGCCGGCGAAGAACTTGATGTTGACGGTCCTTTCGGATTCTTTACCATCAAAGAAGAAAGCAGACAAGCAGGTAAATTTCTGTTTATTGCAAGCGGCTCGGGAATAGCACCTTTTCACAGCTTTGCACGCTCATATCAAAAGCTTGATTTTAAGTTAATTCACGGGATAAGACATTCAAACGAAGCTTATGAAAGAGAGCACTACCCTGAAGGACAATATGTTTCGTGTGTGACCGGTGACAACAATGGTGACTTCAAAGGCCGCGTCACCGAATATCTAAGGTTAAATCCACCCGATAACAACACATTGTGTTACCTTTGCGGCAATGTAAATATGATTTATGATGCATTCGATATTTTAAAGGAAAAAGGGCTGCCTTCCGAAAATCTCTTTGCGGAAGTCTATTTTTAAAGACGTATTTGTAATATAAAAAATGAAATACCACATAGTAACACTCGGCTGCCAAATGAATATGTCGGACAGTGAACGTACACGTCCGGTAATTGAACGTATGGGGTACACCTGGACCGATAACGAAGAAGAAGCAGATTTGCTTGGAATCCTTGCCTGTTCCGTCAGACAAAAGGCTATTGACAAAGTCTATTCACGAATACATAAATGGAACAAACGCAAGGATAGACAAAATTTACTCACTTTCCTTACGGGATGTATCCTGCCTGCCGACAAGGTTAAGTTTATGAAACTGTTCGATATTGTTTTTCCAATGAGCGAGCTTAAGGAACTCCCGGAAATGATCTCGCAATATGGTATTGTTACTCCCGCCGGTTTACAACAAACACCGGAAACCCTTGTTTATCACAATGAAAAACTTACCGAGCTGAGACAAAAAACCAATGAGTTGAAACTCAATGAACACATTTTCGATTTCTGGCATATAAATCCCGAATACACTTCGCATTTTGAGGCTTTTGTCCCTATCCAGAACGGTTGCGACAAATTTTGCTCCTTTTGTGCTGTTCCTTATACAAGAGGAAGAGAGGTTTCAAGACCTTCAAAAGAGATTTTGGATGAGGTTCAATCTCTGATTGACAGAAATTATAAATCCATTACTCTCCTTGGCCAAAATGTGAACTCATACGGATTGGATAAAAACGGTAATGAGATTGGCTTCCCCGAATTATTAAGAAAAATCGGAGAGATGGGAAAAAAATCCGGCAAAGAGTTTTGGGTTTATTTCACATCACCGCATCCGCGCGATATGACCGGTGAGGTTATTGAGGTTATAGCTCAATATCCCAATCTTGCAAAACAAATACATATTCCCATACAATCGGGAGATGATAAGGTACTCATCAAAATGAACAGGAAATACTCGGTTGATGATTTCAGAAAGATAATGAAAACCATCAGGACACTGCTACCCGAAGCCACTGTTTTTACGGATATCATTGTCGGATTTACGGGAGAAACGGATGAGCATTTTGAGAATACGCGCAAAATAATGGATGAGTTCAGGTTTAATATGGCTTACATTGCACAATATTCCGTCCGCCCGGGCTCCACAAGTTCACGGTGGGAAGATGATGTTCCGGTTCACGTCAAAAAGCAAAGATTTCATACATTGACGGAAGATTTGATGAGGGTTTCGTTTGAAAATAACAAAAAGATGATAGGTCGCACATACAGGGTTTTGGTAAGAGGTAAAGAGCGTAATCAGCAATTCCTTGCCGGACTGACCGAAGGAAAAATAAATGTGCGTATTCCTTCCACAGATGAAAGTCTTATAGGTAATATTGTTAATGTAAAAATAACTACCGCTACGGAGTTTTCTGTTGCCGGAGAGATTATTTAGCTAGACCTATTTCACAGATTATGACAAGACGAATAGCTTTTAAAACACTGGGCTGCCGCCTGAATCAGTTTGAAACGGACTCGTTGGTTTCCCAATTCAGGAAGGCAGGATACGATATAGTCGGTTTCGGGAAAGAGGCCGATGTTTATATAGTTAATACCTGTACCGTTACAAACCAAAGCGATAAAAAGTCGAGGCAGGAAACAAATAAAGCTTCGCGGCAAAAAAGAGATGCTGTTTTGGTGGTTACCGGATGTATGGCCACAAACAAGAGAGAAGAACTGGAAAAAGAACATAAAATAACTTATGTTGTTGACAATGAGCATAAAAACGACATCTTTCATCTTGTTGACAGCCATTTTAAAGGCGAAATTATTTCGCAGGAGGAGTTAAAAGCCGACAGGTTCGGCTTCGAGCCTATCAGCAAAGGACTGCACACACGTAATCTAATAAAGATACAGGACGGATGTGATAATTTTTGTACTTTTTGTATTGTACCTTTTGTAAGGGGGCGTGCCGCAAGCCGGCCCTGGAAAGATATAAAAGAGAACATCGAAAAGGTTCTGGAATACGGTTACAAAGAGATTGTCATCACTGGTGTTAACATAGGCCGTTATAATACCGACGGAATGAACTTTGAGGATTTGATTGAGAAAATATTAGATATTCCGGGTGACTTTCGTGTGAGGATATCTTCCATTGAGCCGGAAGGCTTCGGTGAAAAGCTGTTCAACCTTTTCGGCCATCCCAAACTCTCTCCCCATTTGCATCTCTGTATCCAAAGCGGCTCGGATAAAATTTTGATGAAGATGCGCCGAACATATACGGTTGACGATTTCAGACAAATGGTGAATAAAATACGAAGTCGTATCCCCGATTTCAATTTTACTACGGACCTTATGGTAGGTTTCCCGGGTGAGACGGAAGAAGATTTTCAACTTTCGCTCGCTGCAGCCGAAGAATTCGGGTTCAGCCATATCCACACCTTCAAATATTCCGTAAGAAAAGGTACACGCGCCGAAAGAATGCCCGATCAGATTCCGGAAAAAATTAAAACCGAGCGAAGTGTCGTCGTCAGAGAGCTTGCCGAAAAGCTCAAGAATCAATATCGTAGATCTTTTATCGGTAAAAAACAAAAAGTATTGGTTGAAAAAATTGATAATCAGGGGATTGCAAGTGGATATGGCGAAAATTATGTTCCAGTGAAGTTTCAGTCCGGCGATCAAACACGGGTTAACGGTTTTGAAACCGTTGAAATTACCGGTATCGAAAACGGTGAAGATCCGGATTTGATTGGAAAATTGTAGTCTGTAATATATTTTTCAAAATCATTCCATATATTTGCAAAAAAATAAAATAAGATGGCAAACATATTACAACTAAAGATCACCCTTGAAGGTATAAGACCTCCTGTTTGGCGCAGGGTGGAGGTGAAAGACGACATTAGTTTTTATGAACTGCACCACGTAATTCAAATAGCAATGGGCTGGTGGAATGCACATCTGTTTGAGTTTATTGTTGACAAACATAAAATCGGTATGACCGACGACGAATGGGATACCGAAGATACAACAGACTCGAAAGATGTTGTACTCTCAAAGTTTATTAATAAAGAAAAGATGAAATTCAGGTATATTTATGATTTCGGTGACTGGTGGGACCACGAAATAACCGTTGAAAAAATATCGCCCGAAGATAAAAACAAAAGCTATCCCACTTGTATCGGAGGAAAACGTAATTGTCCGCCTGAGGATGTGGGTGGCTTCCCGGGATATATGAATATGCTTGAAATACTTAAAGATAAAAATGATCCCGAATACGAGGATTATATCGAATGGCTCGGTGAAGAATTTGACCCTGAGGAATTTGATGTTGATGAAACAAACGGTGAGTTGCAGTTCATCATTAAAACGAAAAATTGGAATCCGAATTAGGTATCAGATCTTTTCAAAGGAATTGCTGATTTGATTATGCCGGAAAAGTCCGAATTACCTCACAGTATCAATAAATGCGCTGTTCGGGATTCAGTAATGAATAATCTTTCGTGGGATTTAGTGTCATTTGAGTTTTAGTGTTTTATTTTTTTTCACCGTAAAAACACAAAAAACACAAAACCTTTCATAAAAAGTTTCAGATGTTGTTTTAAAAGAAATACCTACATTTGCCTTCACATATTTTATAGTAAATTTGAATCATTTAAAGCAACTTGCCGGACAAACAGCCATTTACGGCCTCGGGACAATCATCCCAAGACTGATGAACTACCTTTTGATGACACCGTTTTACACACGTGTCTTTCAGAAAGGAGAATATGGTGTTGTAACGGAGCTTTATGCCTATGCCGCGCTGCTTATGGTTTTGCTGACCTATGGAATGGAAACCACTTTCTTCAGGTATGGCGAGAAGGAAAAAGACAAAGCAAAGGTTTACGGCACATCAATGATATCTCTGCTGACAACATCTCTTGCTTTCATTGTTCTCGTACTTCTTTTTTCGCATCAGCTTGCCGATATGATACGGTATCCGTCGCACCACGAATATATAATTTATTTTGGGTTTATCATTGGCCTTGATGCTTTTACATCAATACCTTTTGCGCGACTGCGTCAGCAAAATAAAGCTTTCAGGTTTGCCATTATCAAGATTATTAATGTTTCGGTGCAGATAGGACTCAATCTTTACTTTCTTTGGGTTTGTCCCGAGATAGCAAAAAGCAATCCCGAATCACCCTTGCTTGTTTTCTACTCTCCCGATATAGGTGTGGGGTATGCTTTTATTTCCAATCTTGCTGCAAGTATAGTTACTCTGCTGCTTTTACTACCGGATA
>JALSSR010000107.1 GCA_026984135.1 Bacteroidales bacterium | reverse complement strand
GATTTTCAACAACTCTAAAGTTGGAGAAAGAAATTTTTTCTTATTGTTATAGTAACAACCTGTACTATCACATTCACCGGATTTATATTCAAGATATTGAGGAGTGTTAAGAAAAAAATGCACTCCTAATCCGGCATTAATTTGTGCTCCTATATATCCGCTTTTCGATATCTTGTGAGCATAAGAATAACCGACGCTATATGGCTCTATCTCAATACTATGTAGATTCTTTTTTGAATGGATACTGTCTTTCTCACTAAAATTATTATTTTGTGAATTTACAACATTTAGTACTGAAATAAATAAAATCGTGATTAAAAAATTCTTACGATTAGTTTTCATCTGTATAGTTTTTATCAATTTTCTTTCCCAATTCAATGACATCCTTTCTTTCCAACATATGAGCAAGCGTCCACGCTTGCCTCTGTCCCTCTGCCATACACTCTGTCATACACCCTATACGCCTCTATTTCCAAAGGTTAGCCGTTGTGGATTATCAACCTTTCAGTTCGCCGCCGCACGGGCTTGCCTCGAACTGAAAGGTTTCACCCGCATTCAACGGATGATTTGCATGCGCTATGGCTTGCGCTCAGTCATCCGTTGAATTGCCAATGCTTAGTCATCCGTTTAATTGCTTCCGTTGACCGGCAGTTGCCAAAACAGACAATGTGTGTGCAAATATATAAAATGGATTTTTAAAAACCAATTTTTTTTGTTTCAACCTTTCAGTTCGCCACCGCGCGGGCTTACCCCGAACTGAAAGGTTTGTGCGCCGGTGTCCTGAAAAGACTGTATCTTAATAACCTGCCGGCATAACTTTATTTGATTTTGAGTATTACGGTATTTTCAATCTTATAAGTTTATAAAAATCTCATACATTTGCCACGCTTAAACTCAAAGAAAATCTATTATGAGAAAAAATATTTTTCTATTTATATTAGCATTCTCATCTATTGCATTTGCTGGAGAAGCCCAAAACACTTCGCAGGTAATATCCAAGGATAAACAAAGTTATGTCTTCGGTCAGATATACACTGATTTTTATTACGGTTTAAAAGAGACGTACAAGCCGCGGGCTGCTTTTAGGTTCAATCAGGGGATAATAGGTTATAGGCATACCTTTTCGGAGAAACTGAGCGGCATTATTATGTTTGATGTTACAAGAACAACTCATTTTTACGAAATTACCGATAGTGCCGGGAATCAACTGAGTTATAAATATTTCGAGGGCAGTAAGTACACTGCATATCTGAAAATGGCGGAGATAAAGTGGACAATAAACGATTTTTTGATCTTCAGAGTAGGACAACTTCTCAGCACCCAATACCTTACTTTTCAGGATAAATTTTGGGGATACCGCTATATTGACGTCACAATGCAGGAAAAATTCAGAATGGGAATGCCTGCCGACTTCGGTGCGCAACTCGACTTCAAATACAAAGATAAATTCCTGAACCAATTTTCAGTAGTTAACGGCGAAGGCCCGTTCCGCTATCAGGATATGAACGGAAAATTTCTTTACTCCGACAATATTCAGTTTTATCCGACTGATAAAATCACGCTGAAACTCTATGCCGACTACTCCCCTACACCGGATACCGGAATTGATAAAACATTCAAGTCGGTTGTATCAGGTTTTGCAGGTTATAAAACTTCAAAATTCAGAATAGGAGCGGAATATGCTTACATTTTCAATTACGGTTACAATAACTATTCGGACTATTCCGGTTTATCTCTTTACGGTTCGGTTGTTTTAACCGGAAAACTCCAGTTACTTGCGCGTTACGACCATTTGGATATGAAACTTAAAGAAGAGACCAAGCACCTTGATTATTATATTGCCGGAGTTCAATATGAACCGGTTAACAAATTGATGACAGCACTTACTTTTCGCTACTACTCCGTTGAGTCACTACCTTTTATCTATGCAAGTTTCGGACTAAAATTCTAATCCGAATCTGCCTGAAATTTAAATCCGAGACGTTTGCCGGTTTTTATCTGCATAGGGTCGAGTGCAGCTCTGAATTCCTGTACAGTAACCTCTTTTATGTTGTCGTAAGGAGGAGTTAACAGGTCGAAATTTATTGTGTACATTACGGCCGATTCAATGATCTCCAAAGCCGATTCCTTAGTCATTTTAGCATTGGCAAAACTCTTATACAGAAACCCTATTTCACGTTTCCCCTCAATAAAATAGTGCATATCCTTATTAATAAAAATCCGGCCAATCAAGTATCCGATGTCATTCAAACGGTTGTATTTGAAAGAATCACTCAGGAAATTAAAGATATTAATTATCCCGCAATACGACCTGTCAATATCTTCTTTCACATAAGGTGTTTTCATCACTTCATGGTTGCGCGGCATCTCAAAAACATTCGTATGCATCATAAACACAAGGGTATCGCCTGCAAATTTGAGTTCGGCTTCAAACTCACTTCTGTCTCTGAAAACAAAAGGAATTTTTTTTGCTTCCTCGGACTCCAGAGCATTATATCTCGCGACGAGTTCTTCCATACCCGCTTTTAACATCTGCAACGACTCAAGCGTATTTTTATAGACATTTTGCTTTAATGTTGCTTTTTTAATTAAAGTATTGAAAAGTGTTTTTGTTTTAGATTTGTCATTCATAAAACGGGCTTATGTTTATTATTCAAAAGTTAATGAGAATTGGAATATTTTCGATTTCATACTTTCAATACCATCGGTATAAATATTATCTTCGTGTTTAAGCATATCAAACATCCCGTAAGACATTTTAAACTCCGTGCCAAGCTTAAACCACTCAAAATAAAAATCGAAGCCGAAACCCAACTCAAGGCTGATATCGTTTTTATAGAGTTTAACCTGTATCTGTCCCTGGTCCGAATCTTTTTTAGCCTGTGATGCAAGATCAATATTGTAAGAAAATCCCCCAATGAGATAGGATGCAAAATTACTGAGTCTCAATGATTTGTATTTAACTGTCAGAGGAAACTGCACAAAGGTCGAAGGAACGTTCTTTCGTATGTCAATCAATTCCTGTTCACCTTTTCTAAACTTTAAAATTTTGTAATCGAGGTAGCGCTCACCAAATGTAAGCGACGGAATCAATTGCAGGTCAAAAAAGTTACCGAGTCGCTGAATACCGACAATGCCGACTGAAAAGCCGAATGTAGGATCGCTTGTAACCCCCATAAGCATTGCAGAATCAGCCGAGATATCTTTTGCCTGAAGATTTGTAAACATTTTCGTATTAAGATTGGAAATGGGTTTTATCCTGAAATCCATTCTCGTCATAGCAAGTATAAAACCATACCTGCGCGGCTGTCTGTCGTACATCGGCAGATTTTCAACCTTTTGCCTTTGCGAAAAACTCTGTTGAGGGCCTATGAAAAACAGACCGGCAATTGCTATGATTAATATTATTTTTCTATCCAAGTTTCTCTTGTTTGATATTAACTAACGGACTAACCTTTTAATTAGTGTATCAAACCGCAAAAGTAAATATAATTTCAAATCACCGTGAAGTTTGTTTGTTATTTGTTGAATTTGTTAATTGGTTGAATCGGTTTATTGGTTGAATCGGTGTGCTGGTTGAATCGGTGAATCGGTTGAATCCGTATATCATTCACCCTGTCTCCTTCGGATTCGGGCAGGCATTACAATGATTTAACCGGTTTACTAATTTTAGAATTTCTTCCCTAACACCTGTGAGGTTCTTCTTACACACAAATCATCGCGCAAACCTCACAGGTGGCCCATCATCAACCTTTCGGGAGCTCAGCGCACCGTCCGACATCCACCCGAAAGGTTTACCGATTCAGCCATTTCCCATTCCAACAGTCCTGCAAGATTCATGCAGCACACCGGCTTTCCCGCAAACCGTATATAATCGTGCATACAGACGATTTACAGATTTTCCCTAAATTCATCTATTGAAACTCTTGCCTGTTTTAATATATGTGATAAAGTAGAGCGTTTTATGGGTTTATGTGCCGGGACAGTAAGTTTCAGTATTTCATCATTGATATGCTTCTGTAGCCTAATATGTGATCCTCGCTGTCGAACAACAACCCACCCGTCACGTTGTAAAGCTTTAATTACTTTACCATAGTTCAGGCTTGGAATTTTACTCATATTGCCAGTTCTAATTTTTCCGCATTGGAAATTGTCAATATATCATCTTCAATGGGTTCCAAATAAAGCTCAATTGCCTCTTTAATATTCTTTATGGCTTCTTCCTTTGTATCTCCTTCCGAGATACAGCCCGGAAGCGACGGAACAATAACGGTAAATCCTCCATCTTCACTTGGTTCAAGGTATATTTGTAATTTCATTTGTTTAACTTTTACGAATATGTTGATTTCAATAAAACAATTGTTTTATAAGTTTACATTATATCAAAAGAAAACAGGTTTGCGAAAAGTAAACTTGATTTCTTTCGAGTCCCGTCTTAGACGTGGACGCTCGACAAAGTCGGCATATTAACCGGTTCTAAGCAATTTTGCTTTGCAAACCTGACCAGAACCGGTATAATATGCAAAAGTAATAAAAATATCATTCGGATTAAAATAAAAAGGAAGCTAAGAAATATAAAAACCGTACTAATCCTTACCTGACGCAAATGAAAGTGGATACCGGATTTGTTAATTCCAAAAGTTTTCGTGAGTTGAATCTGTATATCACTTCACCACGCTTTCATCGGATTCGGGCAGGCAATTCTACCATTCAACCATCTTAACAATTTCCCTCACTAATACTTGTGAGGTTCTTCTTACACACAAAACATCGTGCAAACCTCACAAGTGGTCAACATCAACCATTCGGGAGCTCAGCGCACGGTCCGACATCCATCCTAAAGGTTTAGAGATTCAACCAAAAGCCTCACAATTTCAAAGTTTCTTTCAGCAATTTTTCCTTGTTTATGGGGACCACTCCCACCTCCTCACAAACCAGTCCGCCTGCGAGGTTTGCAATATTTGCCATTGTCGCGGGATTGCAGCCTGCCGCCAAACAAAGGGAAGCTACACTTATTACCGTATCACCGGCTCCCGAAACGTCGGATATCGTTCTCACATACGAAGGGAAAAGAAGTGTTTGCCTGTCCCCGTTATCATTATAGTCAATAAAAATGCCATCCTCCGACAAAGTAATCATTACCATTTTGGCATCCAACTTGGATTTTAATCCGGCAACGGCATTTTTCAAATCGTCAGGATTTTTTCTGTCAATATCAATTTTCAAGCCTTCACGCAACTCTTTCAGATTGGGCTTAAAAAGCGTTACGCCTTTATATGAAAGGAAATTACGCCTTTTGGGATCAACGGCAACGGGAATATTGTGCTCATTGGCAACAAACACAACCTCAGCTATCAACTCTTCATCAATCACCCCCTTGTCGTAATCCTGAAAGATTATCACATCAATTTTTTTCTTTTCAATAATCTCCGAAAACTTGTGGAAAAGGCTCTTTTTGTTTTCATCGCTCAAATCAACATCCGTCTCCTCGTCAACACGCAACAGTTGCATATTATTTCCTATCACTCTGAACTTGGTAGTTGTAATTCTTTTATTGCTTTTTATTATGCCGCTAATATCCATCCCCTCCTTTTGCAAAAGCGAAATAAACTCTTCCCCTTTTGCATCGTTTCCGACAACGGAACAAAGGATTGGTTTGGCTCCGAGAGATTTTATATTGAGAGCCACATTGGCCGCACCGCCGAGCCTGTTTTCGCGCTTGGTTATGGAAACAACGGGAACCGGCGCTTCGGGTGAAATTCTGTCAACCGTACCCCACAGATAGGAGTCAACCATTACATCTCCGATTATCAACACATTAAGATTGTTGAACGTATCGAATAGTTTTACGATTTTTTCTTTATCAAACATTGAAAAATATTTATACTCAAACTGCAAAATTAACTATTTCAATCCATTAGTTCAATTTTGCAAGAGCTTTTTTCATTCTGCCAATGGCATCAAGAAGGTTCTCCTCGGAAGTGGCATAGGACAAGCGTATGTATCCGGGAGTTCCGAATGCAGAACCGGGTACGAGTGCCACAAGTGTCTCGCTTAATAGATAAAGGCAAAGGTCGTTATCGTTCCTTATGGTCGTTGTGCCGTCCGATTTACCGATATAATGTGTCACGTCCGGGTAAAAGTAGAAAGCGCCGTCGGGCAAATTGGTCTTTATTCCCGGTATCTCATCCAGTTTACTTTTGACGAGGTTCCTCCTTTTTCTGAAAGCCTCAACCATACCCTTAATATCTTCCGAATTTTCGGGATCGGTTCTCATTGCCTCCAAAGCAGCCATCTGCGCAATGGAAGAAGCACCTGAGGTTACCTGCCCCTGAAGAGTGTCGCAAGCTTTGGCAATATCGGCCCTTGCAGCCATATATCCTATTCTCCAGCCTGTCATAGCATACCCCTTCGACACTCCGTTGATTATCACTACTCTATCTTTAATGGAATCAAACTGCGCAATGCTTTCATGCTTGCCGGAGTAGTTGATATATTCGTAAATTTCATCCGAAATTACATAAATATCCGGGTGACGTTCAACCACACCGGCTATCTCTTTCAACTCCTCTTTTGTGTAATATGAACCTGTGGGATTACTCGGAGTGTTCAACATCAAAACCTTTGTCTTTTCCGTTATTGCATCCTCAATCTGTTCCGGTGTCACTTTGAAGTTATTGTCAATGGAGGTCGGTATTTCAACCATCTTGCCCTCAGCCATTTTAATCATCTCGGGATATGACACCCAATATGGTGCGGGAACAACTACCTCATCTCCGGGATTGACCAAAACGAGAAGTGCATTTGCTATTGACTGCTTTGCACCCGTGGAGACAATTATTTGATCAAAAGAGTAATCAAGGGCGTTATCCCTTTTAAGCTTTTCGGCAATTGCTTCTCTCAATATCTTAAAACCGGAAACGGGCGTATAATGTGTAATGTTTTCATTAATGGCACTTATACCTGCTTCCTTGATATTTCCGGGTGTATTGAAATCGGGTTCGCCGATGCTCAAATTAATAACATTCTTCCCCTGCAACTTCAACTCTCTGCTTTTACGCGTCATCTCAAGAGTTGCAGACTCGGATAAATTTCTTATTCTATTTGATATAGTATTCATTTCAAAACATTTGAACAATTAAAAGAGGGCAAATGTAATGAAATATTGTTTTATCGTAGAAAAAATTTTATGATTAAGATAACGGGATGTATAAAAGTTTAAGGCAGCTATGTTCAGCAAGCAGAAAAGATTAGATACTTTGCATTAGTAAAATAGGGCCACAAAACATTTAACACTCCAAAATATGTCCTATTTTTCTATCATAAACAGTTCAATTGTTCCGGAAAACTCATCACCTGTTTTCAAAGGCTTTCTTTCATCCCTGTAATATCCCGAAAAGAACATATCTCCTCCACCTGTATTGAAACCGGTAACCAAAGCATTGATGTCCTCACCTTCCCGCCATGTTCTTGTTGACTGAGCCCCGTTTCCAATAATCACAATCCCCTTACCCCCATCATTCGTCAGAGTTGTCCAGTAAATATTCTCCTTTGTTGATCTGAAATCATTGGAACCCAAAATATTTTCGTCAAGATACCATTTATTATCCGGTTCTTTACCAAAAACAGGTTTTATGTATTCACCATTCATAAACGGAACAGCCTGTCCATAAGTCCTGCCGATATGATCATCGGGATACTCAGTCCAAATTCCTCTTCGTGACCATTCCATATTTTCATAATCACCATCAAAATCAAGAACCAACCCCCATTGCCTCGGATTGATATCCACATTCGCGTTATATTTATAATTAATACGAATCATCCCTCCCGGAACAAAAAGATATTCCGTTTTCCCCGACGCTTCCAAATAGCTGTTGATGATAGTAACCGTCACGGTATCACCTTTTTGCTCTGCTGAAATACTAACGGTTTCACGCTGCTCGCATTTATTATTTAAGAAGGGTATATGAAGGCTATGCTCGGTAGCACAGGCTTCGGTCTTCAATGGAAGTATCATTAATTCACTATTGCCTTTCAGAATTTTACCATCATCGAGTGAAGCTGAAATCAGGACACCATTTGCACGGTCAAATTTCCATATCATCCTGTCGCTTTTAACAGTGTATGTTTGCAAAGTGCTATCCATCTTCCATCTCTTTGTTTGAATATTTTTGTATTTATAATTCGATCTTTCAACTGTCCCGATACTGACAGTTGTTTCATCAACAAGATATCCCAAAGGCGAGTAGGTACGGATATGCATCAATTTTCCCTCGGGGTCTGTTTTCGGATAAACTTTTAAAATTCCGGAGTTTCCGGGAGGCAAGTCCATTTTCACTGTTCCGTAATCATTATCCAAATCCCATTCTATCCTGCATTCGTTTAGGTTTGTGAAGTTAAAACGATTTTCGATTTGAAGCATCACAGGTTTTCCTTTTTCAGGAACTTTAATACTTGTATTATGGATTACAACCGGGGAGTAAGCTTTTTTCATATGATAATACTCCGGTTTTTCCCGTCTCCATCCGTCAACAGGTCCCCATTCGCCGTATCCTACAACTCTGCCGTCAGGGAGATAAAAAAGATCATTCAATCCCGACCAGATAGCACCCCCGAGACAACCTCTGCTAAGATACATGGCGTTTGACATCCGTTTTATTCCTTTACCCCAGGAATCGCGGACTCCAGGGTCGGTTGCTATCTCCTCCCTGTTATAGCAATTAAGATGGCTATACTCACCAAACAACAGGGGACGGGAGAATGTGTCGGCCACCGCCGGCCCGTCAAGTCCGGGATAGTGAATGTTTGCTATTTGCATAGCTGTGCTTCCGAAGTTGTTAAAACCGCCATACGCCTGATCATGAAAGGTTTTGGGTCTTGTGGAGTCCGTTTTGTTGTAAAAATCCAGAAGTTTTTCCCAGTTGGCCCCCCAGACGGATTCATTTGCCATTGACCATATCAGGATGCTCGGATGGTTTCCAAGAAGCCCCATACTCTCCCTGCTTACTTGCTCAAAGTAGGGATAAAATTCAGGATCGTGTGATGCAGACTTTTCCCACTTGGCATTGGCAGCATGTCCGACCCAACACAATGGATTTTCAAGCTCGACAAAAAGTCCGATACTATCACAAATTGCAATAAACTCCTCACCGGGAGGATAATGTGACGTGCGTATATAATTTACATTTGCCTGCTTAAACAACAGGGCATCCTTAAGCCACAGCTCTTTATTAAGACTTCTTCCCAAAAGCGGATGAGTTTCGTGACGGTTCACCCCATGAAGCCTAATAGGTTTTCCATTTAGAAACACCTGATTACCTGCTATTTCAATCTCTCTGAATCCCACTTTTTCACTTAGTTCTTCTTTTTGACTTCCGGAAGAAACAGCTATGTTCAATTTATAAAGATCGGGATGTTCGGCATCCCATTTTGCCGGTGACAAAATATCGAAAGCAAGTTGTACCTCTTTTTTATTTTCCCCCTTTTCAAACTTAACAGTCAAAGTGGAATGTATTAAACTTACCGGTTTACCGTCAGGGCCGTACAGTTGAACCTCCATGTCAACTTCTCCCTGCTTTCCCGAAGAGTTAAATAATGTACCCTTGATAATCAATTCGGCATTTTCATAATCGTCGTCAAAATCCGTGATAATTTTAAGGTTTCCAAGATAAACCTGCGGCACTGCAAATAAAAATATTTTACGAAGAATTCCTCCGAGAGGGTGAGCTGCATATTGACTGCCCGACATCAGAGTATCGGCTATGGATTCACTCATAACACCCAGAACAATAGTATTTTTTTTTCCGGGTTTTATGATATCGGTAACATCAAATTCAAAAGCTGTCATACCACCAAGATGAGCCCCGGCCTTCTTACCGTTTATCCAAACGAGGGCATCACTAAAGACAGCATCACAACGCAGGAATATTCTAAAATCATTATTCCACTCTTCAGGAACATCGAAAGTACGAAAATAAGAAGCCCGTGTACCCGGTTTAACATTAAAACCCTGAAGCACCCACTCTCCCGGGACTTTGATGGAGCTTGCAGAAGAACCTGGCTGCTTTTCTTTCCAATAATCTCCCGAAGGCGAAGGATCAAATTTCCATTCTCCATTCAAATCAACTCTTTCCCTGTTCAATCCGTATATAGAAGACGGAATTTCAGCATATTGTGCAAACAGAGCATTACTTGTGACAAACAGAATCAATATTAAGATTTTATTTTTCATCTCAACAATTTTTCCACAAACATATGAATTATTTCTCTTACAAATCAATTATCCATTATCTTTGTATCCCCGATATGGATATATTCTTGAATTAAACTTAAAATTGTTATGCTATCAATAATAGGATGTTCGTTAACCGCACTAATAATCGGTGCCGTGGTTTATTTTCTTGTCAAAGCTTTCCTTGATAAGGAAAACAAAAACAGGCAACTTGAAGTGATTTCAAACGGGAAAAAACAAATTCTGCCGGTTAGGTTACAAGCCTATGAGCGTATTGTTCTTTTTCTTGAAAGGATATCTCCCGAAAATATGATCCTAAGAGTCAGTAAGCCGGGTATGGATGCTTTTCAACTTCAAACGGAACTAATTAGCACTATCAGACTTGAGTTTGAACATAATCTTTCGCAGCAACTTTATATTTCTTCAACGGGTTGGGATTTGGTTAAAACCGCAAAGGAGGATTTGATCAGTACGATTAACTCTGCCGCTTCACAACTGGGTCAAAATGCCGATTCCGCTCAGCTTGCCGGAAAAATATTTGAACTTTACGGAAAAAAGAAAAATAACCCCATTAACATTGCCCTTGAACATCTGAAAGATGAGGTAAGAAAATTGTTTTAACAAAATGACCGTAATAACAACTCGTATAAAATCCTTATTTTTTGTCGTTTTCTTTTCCATTTCCGTATTTTCCGTACCGTTGTCAGCTCAGGGAGTAATAAGTACAGTCATAAAAAAAACAGGGCGTCCCGAAAAATGGTGGGCTGTTTGTCATCCGTTCATTGTAAAAAAAGCGGCAAGACTTACTCTGGAAACGGGAAAGACACTCGACAGCCTCAGAAAAGCGGGAACTATCGGCGACGACCTCTCCGGCGGTCAACTTGATGCATTTAAACATTCATATTGGATGGCTCTGCTTTCGCAACAAATAAAAAGTAAAAAAGTCCGCAAACTCGGCAAGGCACACGAAAAAACAAATTATCTTTCATTTAAGAAAGCAATGAAAAAAGGCCGGAAAAATTGCCACGACAAACCTGCTACCGATATGGACTTATGGAATAATGAAAGAGGAATTGAAATCGGAAGTAAGAATAAAACCGCAAGCAGACTTGAACTGCAACAAATGGTTATTGATTCTATTCAGGCCGGAAAGATGCGTATCATCCTAAAGAATAAAGACCACAAATACCTTGATTGTCAACACAATATAATCCCGGATGATTCGCTTGCGGGAAAGTGGGAAACGGATAGATGTCTGGTTCCCTCGAACACAAAACCAAGGGATGAATAAGAAGGATAGTCAAAAAAATTTTCACTTATCGTTTATAATTAAAATATTACTTTTACCCTGTCATTTTATAAGTTTTAATTTCAATTTAATAAAAATATGAAAAAGTTTCTCATTGCAGGAGTGCTAATTTGTTTTTCACTATTCGTATTTTCACAGGCGGAATTCCCGTCAAAGGACATTGAAAACCCGCATATGCTGGGAAAGAACAAGATAAAACCTCATACATTCTTTGTACCTTTTGCAAATCCTCAGGCAGCACTGTCACAATCAAATGAGGAATCGCCGTTTTACCTTTCATTAAACGGAATCTGGAAGTTTAATTGGGTGCGAAATCCGGCCGACAGACCCGTTGATTTCTACAAACCGGAATATGACGTCTCGGGCTGGAATGACATTCCGGTTCCGTCAAACTGGGAGCTTGAGGGCTATGGAGTCCCGATTTATGTAAATCAGCCCTATGAATTCACAAGAAAGCCCAACCCTCCTCACGTACCTCACAATTATGACCCGGTCGGCTCCTACCGCAGAAACTTCACCATTCCGGATAAATGGGACGGAAGAGAGATATTTATCCATTTCGGTGCGGTAAAGTCTGCATTCTATATTTGGGTTAACGGAAAAAAGGTGGGCTACAGTCAGGGCAGCAAAACGCCTGCCGAATGGGATATTACGAAATATTTGAAAAAGGGAGAAAATTATGTCGCATTGCAGGTCTTTCGGTGGTCCGACGGCTCTTACCTTGAGTGTCAGGATTTCTGGCGTATCAGCGGTATCGAAAGGGATGTTTTTTTATATTCCACTCCCGACGTTTACATCAGGGATTTCTTCGCTCACAGCGGACTGATAAACAACTACAAGGACGGAGATTTCAGGCTTGACGTTGAACTCAAGGATGTACAAAAAGCCACAACGGTTTCAAACTATAATGTGATAGTCAATTTGCTTGATTATTCCGGTAATTCGGTTTTTAAGGAGACAAAGCCTGTGAAATTTTCAAAATCAGGTACGGCTTTTTTGGAATTTGAAACTCTTATTAAAGATATCAACCCCTGGAGTGCCGAGATACCGAATTTATACACCATGCTGATTTCCATTGAGGATGAAAAAGGAAATATCACGGAAACGGCAAAACAAAAAACGGGATTTAGAACTTCTGAAATAAAAAACGGACAATTGCTTATTAACGGCGTTGCGGTTTTGTTCAAAGGAGTTAACCGCCACGAACACGACCCCGTAACAGGTCATGTAATCTCTAAAGAGCTTATGCTTGAGGATATTACATTGATGAAGCAAAACAATATAAACACGGTGCGAACCAGCCATTATCCCAATGATCCCTATTGGTACGAGCTGTGTGACAAATACGGCATTTACGTTATAGACGAAGCAAATATCGAATCGCATGGAATGGGCTACGGCAAACGCAGTCTTGCAAAGAATCCGGAGTGGGGCGATGCCCACCTTGACAGGGTTAAGCGTATGGCGGAACGTGATAAAAATCATCCCTCGATAGTGATTTGGTCAATGGGAAACGAGGCAGGCGACGGTATTAACTTTACGAAATGCAGGGAATGGATACACATGCGTGACGCATCAAGACCCGTGCATTACGAACGTGCCGGTTTCGGTCAGAATACGGATATTTACTGTCCTATGTATCCTTCGGTTTATTATCTGAAAGATTATGCATCGAAACCACAAAAAAAACCTTTGATAATGTGTGAATATTCGCACGCTATGGGAAACAGCAACGGTAATCTTTCCGATTACTGGGATGTTATTAAAAAACACGATCAGCTTCAGGGCGGCTCTATCTGGGATTGGGTTGATCAGGGCTTATTGAAAAAGGATAAAAACGGAGTTGAATATTTTGCTTACGGTGGCGATTTCGGTCCCGACACAATTCCCAGCGACGGCAACTTTTGCATCAACGGCATAGTCTCTCCCGACCGTACTCCACATCCCGCTATGACGGAAGTAAAAAAATCGTATCAATACATAGAAACCGATTTGATTGACCCTTCAAACGGAAAAATTCGCATAATCAATCTTTACGATTTCAAACCTTTAACCGGCGTTGACCTCTATTGGGAGCTTCTCGCCGACACCACTTCAATGTTCAGCGGATATATTTCCGACCCCGGCGTAAAACCTCACGACACTTTGAACTTTGCAATTCCTTTTTATCCAAATCTCAGAGTAAAAGAGGGCGTTGATTATTATTTTAACATCAGTTATAAAACAAATGTAGCATCGGAACTCATTCCCGAAGGTTTTGAAATTGCTTCCGAACAGTTTCATTTGCCCTCAATACGAAAAACAGACCTGTTTTTGACAGATAATTTCCAAACATTAAAAATCGCTGAAAACGAAGCAACCGTTGATATCATTGCAAAAAGTTTCAAAGTTACCTTGGACAGGCAAATGGGAAAAATCAGCTCATACACATATAACGGAACAAAACTGCTTCAATCGGGGCCGAAAACCAACTTTTGGCGCGCTCCCAACGATAATGATTTCGGAAACGGTATGCCACAACGCTGCAAAGTCTGGAAGGATGCTTCCTATTCCAAAGATGTTGAGAAGTTTTCAGTTCAACAAATTGATAACGGTGAAGTTAACGTGGTTGTACAACGGAAATATCCGGAGGCAAAAGCAATGACCGAGACAACATACAGAGTTTTCGGAAACGGGGATATTGAGGTTACCGAACATCTCATACCGGAAAAACCGAAACCGAGGACAGGTAAATACCTTGTAGATTCTCCTTCGGGGAAAGGCAAAGCTTTGAAACTTACAAAGGATGAGCCTGCATTTGTTGAAATCCCCTCTTTCGGAGATAAAAAACTTGACGAATTCACACTTCAGGCAATAATAACACCTGAGGAGTTTACCCGCAAAAACGGACTTTGGATAAACAAGCTGTGGGCACCCGGCCGTCTTCACCTTGAATTCAGAAGCGGCACACTTTGCTTTTTTCAGGATGAAAGTGATTATCAATATTTTGATTATGACTTTGAAACGGGAAAAACCTATGACCTGACGCTTGTTTTCAATTCAAAAACGAAGTCATTAAAACTATATATTGACGGAAACCTTGAGGAGACAAAAGAGTTCGGTACCGTAGCTCCTTTGAACATTGAAGGCATAAGCTATGTAGGTGGTTACGATTCTCAAAACAGATTCTTTATCGGCACAATAGACGATTTTAAAATTCTGACGAAAGCCTTATCCCCCGAAGACATAAAATCGGGCAGAACAAATGATAAAGACTTGCTTGTACATTACAGTTTCGACAGACAACAGGGGAAAGTAATCCCGGATGAAGCGGGTGGATTCGACGGTAAAATAATTGAAAAGGAGCCTGACATTCCGGAATTACCGAGATTCGGGATGGTGATGAAAATACCCGGAGAGTTTTCCAATCTTGTCTGGTTCGGACGCGGTCCCGGAGAGAATTATTGGGACAGAAAATCGGGTTCACCCGAAGGACTTTATCAAAGTACCGTTGCAGACCAATATTTCCCTTACATCCGCCCTCAGGAAACGGGATATAAAACAGATGTCAGTTGGCTGGCATTGCGTAACAATGATGGAAAGGGTTTGATGATTACGGCAGACTCTTTAATAGGCTTTTCAGCTCTTGAGTTCACTATCGAAGACCTCGACCCGGGAATAAAAAAGGCACAGAGACATACAAACGACCTGAAACCGAGTGACTTCACAACATTAACGGTTGATTATGCCCAGACCGGAGTCGCAGGAGACAACAGTTGGGGCGCAAGGGCGTATCCGCAATACACTTTGCATTACGGAGAATATGAATATACATATACCATCCGCCCGCTGAGAGGTAATGAGAGAAATTTGATTGATTTGAGCAGGAAGAGATTTAGGTAGAAAACCGGTAAAGCGGAGTATGGGAAAAATGCCGATATTCTTTATATACATTTATAATCTTTCCGAGCATTGATATAATAAGGTAATAAGGTTAGTATATCGCTCTTATCTATTATTTCTACTAAGGTTATTAGCGAAAAAATAAGGTTTTTTGGAAGTGCGGAATATCCTACTGCTCAACAACATACAGGGCGAAACATAAACCTTATTTTATTTTTTTCAACCTTAGTAGAAGAAAAAAACCAAAAAGCTAACCTTATTACCTTATTGAAATAAACAGA
>JALSSR010000106.1 GCA_026984135.1 Bacteroidales bacterium | reverse complement strand
TACAAAGAAGCCTGGATAATGCCGTTCTAATGAAAAAGCCCGTCGGATAAACTCAAACGGGCTTAAACTCATATTTGCAATTCTTTATTTTCCAAGTACTTCCGCCATTTTCTTGCCTATTTCGGCAGGTGAATCCACTACATGAATTCCACTGGCTCTCAGTATCTCTTTTTTAGCTTGCGCCGTATCAGCCTTACCACCGATGATAGCACTTGCATATCTACGTCCTATTTTTGTTTTCGTCACTTTGTCTTGATACAAAGTAACCAAAAATCAAGAAAATTCAATGCTATCAACCCACAAGCTTACCCACGCCCGCTGAATTTTCAGGCCAACACACATTAAATGCTTCGCATTTATTATGTTTATCCGCTTCCAATTATCCTTACCGGGGTCATTATATTGGGATGACCAAAACTAAACAATCGATTACGATTGTACTCTGTCCTTAAATTTTTTCACGTTATTTTTCCACCGCAATAATTAGCGCCGGATATTTCAAAGAAACCCTTGAACGACAACACTTTCAGATAACCCAACAGATTACACCTCATATCATAATAATAAATAACCGTAAAATTATCAGGGCTTGGGTTTCGTGGCAATTATGAGGATGAAAAAAATAGGGAAAAAATTTTCAGACTTGATTTTTTGTAACTTTTTTATCAAGAAAAAAGTTAATAATAAAGGTTTCCTAATTTTCTTTTTATGATAAATTATAAAAATAGTATTCTACTAAACAATTTAGATTAGTGTCTATATTCTGAAGACAGGCAGGAATCAGTTCAATCGGCAAAAAAGGATCTTCCTGCAAAATACAAAGAAGCCTGGATAATGCCGTTCTAATGAAAAAGCCCGCCGGATAAACTCAAACGGGCTTAAACTCATATTTGCAATTCTTTATTTTCCATGTACTTCCGCCATTTTCTTGCCTATTTCGGCAGGTGAATCCACTACATGAATTCCACTGGCTCTCAGTATCTCTTTTTTAGCTTGCGCCGTATCAGCCTTACCACCGATGATAGCACCTGCGTGTCCCATTGTACGTCCTTTGGGGGCAGTAGCACCTGCAATAAAGCTAACTACCGGCTTTGTGCCGAACTCTTTAACATAAGCGGCAGCTTCGGCTTCCATATTTCCACCGATCTCACCAATCATAACAATTCCCTCGGTATCCGGATCATTCATAAACATCTCCACAGCATCTTTTGTGGATGTGCCTATAATAGGGTCACCTCCGATACCAATGGCGGTTGATTGTCCGAGACCAAGCTTTGTAAGCTGGTCAACAGCCTCATAGGTGAGGGTTCCAGAACGGGAAACAATACCTATTGTTCCTGGTTTATGGATAAATCCGGGCATAATTCCCACTTTAGCCTCACCGGGTGTTATGACTCCCGGACAGTTGGGACCTACCAGCCGGCAATCTTTGTCAGACAGATATTCTTTTACTTTAACCATATCCTGAACAGGGATACCTTCGGTTATACATACAATTACTTTAATGCCTGCATTGGCTGCTTCCATTATTGCGTCAGCCGAAAAGGCCGGCGGCACAAAAATCAGAGAAACATTTGCTCCCGCTTTTTTAACGGCATCTTCCACAGTATTAAAAACAGGACGGTCGAGATGTGTTTGCCCGCCTTTGCCCGGTGTTACTCCACCAACGACATTTGTTCCGTACTCAATCATTTGAGTTGCATGAAAAGTACCTTCTTTGCCGGTAAATCCCTGCACTACTACCTTTGAATCTTTATTTACTAAAACGCTCATTGTTTATTGTTTTTTTAAGAAGTTGCAAAGATATATTTTTTTGATAAACTCAATTGTTAAAATAGTTTAATTAATTATTTTTTTACAATTCCGCTTTTAAATGGATTTTTAATGTAAATTTGCTTGAAAAATAATCCTAACACCCTGAAATTATGAATCAGCCCGACATAGATTTACAAGGAAACGATACAATATGCGCTCCTGCAACGCCTCCGGGGGTTAGTGCTATTGCTGTTATTCGTGTATCAGGAGAAAAAGCAATTCAAATTTCCGATGAAATATTCAGGTCAAAAAATAAAAAGAGAATCCTGGAAAACTCAAAATCCCATACGGTCCATTTCGGAATTATTACAGATAATTCGGAAATCATTGACGAAGTTCTGGTAACGATATTTAAAGCACCTCATTCATATACAGGTGAAAATTCAGTGGAAATATCTTGTCACGGCTCACCGTATATAACCGGAAAAATCATTGAATTGCTCATTGGGAAAGGATGCCGTTATGCAAAACCGGGGGAATTTACAATGCGTGCCTTCCTGAATGGCAAATTCGACCTGTCGCAGGCAGAAGCCGTGGCAGACCTGATAGAGTCACAATCGAAAACATCGCACGACCTGGCTCTAAACCAGATGCGGGGCGGCTTTTCATCAAAAATAAAAGACCTAAGAGAGAAACTTTTAAATTTCACATCATTAATAGAACTGGAACTTGATTTTGCCGAGGAAGATGTGGAGTTTGCCAATCGTGACGAATTGAAAAAACTATTGCAGGAGATGAAAACCGAAATTTCAGGACTATTGAAATCCTTTAAACTCGGCAATGTGATAAAACAGGGTATTCCCGTTGCCATAATAGGAAAACCAAATGTGGGAAAATCAACTTTGCTCAATGCAATACTGAATGAAGAAAAGGCAATAGTTTCGGCAATACCGGGCACCACAAGGGACACCATTGAGGATTCGATAGTCATAAACGGTATAACTTTCAGATTTATTGATACGGCAGGCCTGCATGAGTCGGGTGATGAAATTGAAAAAATAGGAATAGAAAGAACCCACGAAAAGATTAGACAATCAAAAATTATTCTCTATATTTTTGATGTCAGTTCAACAAGTTGCGACGAGATTGACGAAACACTGAAAGAGTTTCAAGAGTATATTGAAAACCTGCCTGAAGATGCCGAAAAAGAGAAAGAATTCATACTGATAGCCAATAAAACAGATATGCTCGTGGAAGCTCCCAAAGGCTTTAAGTCGCTTGTTGAACGCGATTGCATCTTTGTGTCGGCAAAGCGAAAAGAGAATATCAATCTTATCATTGACAGACTCTCGGAATATGTTGAGACTGAAAAAGTTCACGACACAGCCATAGTCTCCAACAGCCGTCATTACGAAGCCCTTTCAAAAGCACTCGAAGCCATTGAGAATGTGGAAAAAGGATTTGAACAGGAACTCACCTCCGACCTGATAGTCACCGACATAAGAGATGCCCTCTACCATCTCGGCGACATCACCGGAGAGATAACAACAGACGAAGTCTTGGGTAATATCTTCGGGAAATTCTGTATCGGGAAATAGATTCGTCTCTCCCTTTCCTCACGTCATTGCGAGGCAACAGCCCTGCCTGCGGCGCAGGCCGCCGAAGCAATCTATTTGCCCTCCCCGTCATTGCGAGGCAATGTAAGGATGGCCTTGTGCGTGGGAATGCCGAAGCAATCTGTTTGCTATGGACGGCAGTCGTAACCGCATACGGATTGCTTCACTCTGCCGCACGTACCGCCCCTTCGTTCGCAATGACGCTGGCGGATGAAGCAATCCCTCTACTGCGAAGCACAAACATATTCCATTGTTATTCCATTTTTTTATATTTTTGCAATCAAATGAAAATGCTTAGTAACAAAGAACTTGACCTTGCCTACAATTTTGTGGAATTTACCAACAGAAATGTTTTCCTTACGGGAAAAGCAGGTACGGGCAAAACTACCTTTTTACACAATTTGAGAGAAAAATCGAAAAAAAGAATTGTGGTGGTTGCCCCGACGGGCGTGGCGGCGATTAATGCCAAGGGGGTTACCATTCATTCATTTTTCCAGATGCCGTTCGGGCCAATAATAACCGAAAGGGTTTCGGGAATCAGGCAAAACTTTCGCGAACAGGAAAATGTCAGAAAATTTAATAAAAAAAAGATCAAGATCATAAAGTCCCTCGACCTGCTTGTGATTGATGAGATCAGTATGGTCAGGGCCGACCTCCTCGACGGCATTGATGATGTCCTGAGACAATATCGAAATAAAGATATCCCTTTCGGTGGTGTTCAGCTTTTGATGATCGGCGACCTGCAACAACTTGCCCCTGTCGTAAAAGATGATGAGTGGCAGGTGCTCAGACCCTATTACGATACCGTCTATTTTTTCAGCAGTAAAGCATTACGGGAATCAAATCCTGTTAATATCGAACTGCGGGATATCTTCAGACAGAGTGATGACAAATTCATTAACATCCTTAATGAAATACGTGACGACAGACTCAGCGATGCTTCAATGCAGGAACTCAACAAAAGGTACGACCCGGATGTAAAATCAAATGCCGAAGAAGGATATATCACCCTGACAACCCACAATGCAATAGCCGACAGGATTAATAACGACCAGCTCTCAAGATTAAAAGGAAAAACTTTCACATATACGGCTGAGGTGGAGGGTACTTTTCCGGAATACAGCTATCCGACCGATTACAAACTCAAACTGAAAAAGGGTGCGCAGGTGATGTTCATAAAAAACGACAGTTCACCGGATAAAGAGTATTACAACGGAAAAATAGGAGTCATTACAGCCCTTGACAAATACGATATTGAGGTAACCTGTCAGGGCGACGACAGCCCTATTGTTTTGCACAAGGAGATTTGGGAAAATGTCAGATATTCCACAAATGCAGCCACAGCTCAGATAGAAGAAGAGAGTATCGGCTCTTTCATTCAATTTCCTTTAAGACTTGCCTGGGCAATAACCATACACAAAAGTCAGGGACTGACCTTTGAAAAAGCCATTGTGGATGCCCGGCAGGCATTTGCACACGGACAAATTTATGTTGCTCTCAGCAGATGCAAATCCCTTGAAGGCCTGATACTTAGCAGTCAAATCTCCGGAAAAGGAATAATATGCGACAGGCAGATAATCTCCTTCAACCGCAAGATAGAGGAAAATCCTCCCGACACCCGGGAACTGTCAAAATCCAAACTTGAATATCAGTTTTATCTGCTGACCGAAATGTTCAATTACCGCCCTCTTGCCTATCAGTTTAACAAATGTAAAAAGTTGCTCGCGGAAAACAGTACGATAACGGAGGGCAATCTTATGGAAGCCCTTAACACTATTATCCCCGAGGTTTCGTCCCTGATTGACGTTTCGGCAAAATTCCTGAACCAAATTCGTTACTTGCTCAATACGGGAGGTGATGCCGAACAAAATGAACAACTTCAGGAAAGAATTAAAAAGGCAAGTGCCTATTTTAAGGATAAAACCGAAAACGGGATTATCGCAATTCTTGAAAACGCTGCTTTTGAAACGGATAACAGGTCGTACAGGAAAAAAGTAAAAGATGTATTGACAAAGATTAATGAAGATCTTTACATTAAAAGAGAGTGCCTCATTGAGACAGGAAAGCGATTCAAAGTCTATGACTACCTGAATGTCAGGGCAAAAGCAGCTCTCAATCCACGCACGGTAAAATTGAAAAAGACTACTGAAACTCTTGTAATAACCATCAAACATCCCGAACTTTACAAAAGATTACAGGAGTGGAGAAGCAAGGTTGCCGATGATGAGGATGTTCCCGTTTATTTTGTTGCCCACCAAAAACTTTTAAAACAAATATCAAATATTTTACCCCAAACCGGACAACAATTGAAAGCCATCAAAGGAATGGGAAAAAGAAAGCTGGAAAAGTATGGTGATGAGATACTTAAGCTCGTGTCTGAGTACAGAAAGGAAAAAAATATTTTGTAGTTTGACACTATTCACTATTTTTGCGCCTTGTCAAATAAAATAAAATACCAAAATATGTCACAAAAAGTTGCATTGATTACAGGCATTACCGGACAAGACGGAGCCTACCTCGCTGAATACTTGTTAAAAAAGGGTTACATTGTTCACGGACTTAAGCGTAGAGCATCACTTTTTAACACCGATAGAATTGACCATTTATATCAGGACCCGCATGTTGAGAACAGGGATTTCGTTCTTCATTACAGCGATCTGACCGATTCGACAAACTTAATCAGAATAATAAGCGATACAAAACCTGATGAGATTTACAATCTCGCTGCAATGTCGCATGTGCAGGTTAGTTTCGACACACCGGAATATACTGCGAATGCTGACGGTATCGGAACTCTCAGGATGCTCGAAGCTATCAGATTCCTCGGCCTGGCTGAAAAAACAAGGTTCTATCAGGCTTCCACAAGTGAACTGTACGGACTTGTACAAGAAGTTCCTCAAACGGAAAAAACCCCTTTTTACCCGAGAAGTCCATACGCCGTTGCCAAACTTTATGCTTATTGGATAACTGTTAATTACAGGGAAGCTTATAACCTGTTTGCCACAAACGGTATTCTCTTCAATCACGAATCACCCATCAGGGGTGAGACTTTTGTAACAAGAAAAATTACAATGGCGGCAACGAAAATTGCGATGGGTTTACAGGAAAAAATCTACCTTGGCAACCTTTCCGCCAAACGCGACTGGGGTCATGCAAAGGACTATATCAGAGCTATGCACCTTATCCTCCAGCAGGATAAACCCGATGATTATGTGATTGCTACGGGAGTAACAACGGAAGTAAGGGAGTTTGTCAGACTTGCCTTTGCCGAGCTCGGTATTGAAATTGAATTCAAAGGTGAAGGATTAGATGAAAAAGGTTATGTTGCAAAATGCACTAATCCTAAATATCAACTTGAAACCGGAAAAGAGATACTAAGTATTGACCCGAGATATTTCAGACCCACAGAGGTGGAATTATTAATCGGAGACCCGTCCAAAGCAAAAAGTAAATTGGGCTGGGAACCGGAATATGACCTTCAGGCACTGGTGAAAGATATGATAGATTCGGATGTCAAACAGGTAGAAAAAGATAAATATCTAAAACAGGGCGGTTATACGATTATGAATTATTTTGAATAAAAAACAAAGGGAATATAAATGAACAAAGATAGTAAAATATATGTGGCGGGTCATAACGGACTTGTCGGAAGCAGCATTGTTAAAATTTTAAAAAGTAAGGGATATCATAATTTTGTTTTCAGACATTTTACTGAATTAGACCTTAGGAATCAAAAAGAAACCGAGGAATTTTTTCAGGAGCAAAAACCCGATTATGTTTTTCTCGCTGCAGCAAAGGTAGGCGGTATTTTTGCCAACAATACTTATCGCGCACAGTTCATTTATGAAAATATAATGATTCAAAGCAATGTCATTCATTCAAGTTACCTGAATAATGTAAAAAAATTGCTGTTTCTCGGCAGCACCTGCATTTACCCGAAGATGGCAAACCAACCGATGAAAGAGGATGAGTTGCTGACAAACACTTTGGAATATACTAATGAACCTTATGCTATTGCCAAGATTGCGGGAATAAAAATGTGCGAATCGTACAACTTGCAATACGGAACAAACTATATCTCGGTTATGCCAACGAACCTTTACGGCTATAATGACAATTTCAATCTTGAAAACTCACACGTTTTGCCGGCTCTGTTGAGAAAGATGCATCTGTGTAAATGTCTTGAGAATGATGACTTTGCAGCCATAAGGAGGGACTTGGACAAATATCCGTCATCCATTGAAACTTCGGCTACGGATGGAGAGATTGTTACATATCTTGAGAAATTCGGAATAAAGAAAAACGGTAAAAATGTTGAGTTGCACGTTTGGGGAACAGGAAGTCCGTTCAGGGAATTTCTGTGGGCAGAGGATATGGCTGATGCCTGTGTCTTTCTGATGGAAAACGCTGATTTTGACGATATGGTCAGGGTAAGTAATATTGAAAATAATGAAATTCGCAATACCCATCTTAACATTGGCACCGGAAAGGAAATTAGAATTAAAGACCTTGCATATCTTGTGAAAGAGACTATCGGGTTTAAAGGAGAAATAAAATTCGACCCCTCGAAACCAGACGGAACACCGAGAAAACTTACAGACCCAAGCAAACTGCATGCACTGGGCTGGCATCATAATATTGAATTACCCGAAGGAATAAAGATGGTTTATAATCACTATGTGAAATAAAGACTTGACGGCCGGAAAGTATGTTTAACCGGATGCTAAATAAATAAAATTGCGCTATACAAGGCTAACAATACCATTGTAAAAAATACAAAGGATAGTTTCATCCGGAGTTGTCTGGTATTGGCATTTGAAGTTGAATATCTCATGATTATTTGTTTTAATTCATTCGGGATAAATACAAAACCTTGCCAGAAAACTCTACGCTTTGATTATGAACTAATTACAAAGGTAAAATAAAATACAACAGCTAATTATTCATCATAAAACTATCCGATAACAGTGAACAATCCAATGAAAACGTATATTGCTTGTTTGAAATATAATAAATAAAGTACTTTTGCCGGACGATTGTTTTACAAATCAGGATTATTTGAAACATAAAACTGTCACAATCGTACTCTTAATTCTATATTTTGGAATTAAATAAACCCTATACTGAAGATATTTTATTAACAAAATCAGAAGTAAGTGTGTGGAATTACAGGTATATTAACCAAAAGTCATAAATCGCCGGATTTAAGTATTCTGAAGCGGATGGCCGACAAGATAAGCCATCGCGGTCCGGATGACGAGGGACATTACATTGACAACCGGGTCGGCTTTTATCACAAAAGACTTTCCATCATTGATATAAAAAACGGCAGGCAACCTATGACATCCGGTGCCCTGACAATAGTTTTCAACGGAGAAATTTACAACTACATCGAATTAAGAGAGTCTCTGACAAAACTCGGCTATAAATTCAAAACCGATTCCGACACTGAGGTAATCCTGAAAATGTATGAGGAGTATGGTAAGAGATGCGTGGAACTTCTTAACGGTATGTTCGCTTTTGTCATTTATAATAAAAGAAGATCCGGCATTTTCATCGCACGCGATCATTTCGGAATAAAGCCTTTGTATTACTACAGTGATAAAGAGCAGTTTATTTTCGGTTCCGAGATAAAGGCTGTTATTGAGCATCCGTCGGTTAAAGCGGTGCCGGATTATGATTCAATGAATGAATATCTGACTTTTCAGTTTGTACTCGGAGATAAAACATTGTTTAATAGTATCAGGAAAGTATTGCCCGGCCACTATATGACAGTTAACCTGAACACAATGCAGTTCAATCAGGTTAAATACTGGGAGCCGGACTTTCATCTTGACCAAGATCATACGAAACGCTATTTTGTCAATGAATTAAAAAGATTACTCGACGACACAATAAAAATTCAGTTAAGGAGTGATGTGCCTGTGGGAACATATCTTAGCGGCGGTATGGACTCAAGTATAGTCACATTGATTGCGGCAAGGTATCTGGATAATCTTCAGACATTTACAGGCGCATTTAAAGAGAGCAAGGATTTTGATGAAACGGAATATGCCGGAAAGGTTGCCAAAAAAGCAAAGGCAAAAATCCATACTATTTATCCAACGGCTTCGGATTTTACGGAACTGCTTCCGAAACTCATTTATCATCTCGATGAACCCGTTGCAGGTCCCGGTTCTTTTCCTCAGTTTATGGTTTCCAGGCTGGCCAAGCAAAATGTCACGGTTGCACTTGGCGGACAAGGCGGAGATGAGATTTTCGGAGGATATGTCAGATATATGGTTGCCTATTTTGAGCAAGCTATAAAAGGAGCTATACTGGAAACAAATGAAGAGGGTGAGCATATAGTCTCTCTTTCGTCAATAATTCCCAATTTGCCGTATATTCACAAGTACATTCCCATGCTCCGAGAATTCTGGCGCAAAGGTGCTTTTGAGGAGATGGACAGAAGATACTTCCACCTTCTCGA
Source organism: Bacteroidales bacterium (assembly GCA_026984135.1). Classification (GTDB taxonomy): domain Bacteria; phylum Bacteroidota; class Bacteroidia; order Bacteroidales; family JAADJA01; genus JAADJA01. The sequence continues at coordinate 5,940 of JALSSR010000106.1, read as the reverse complement.
CCGTAGCGGTGCCTCCATGGATTATTTCACCGGCGATTTTATCAGGGATTTCAACAAGGAAAAAGTATTCGGAAGATTTCAGGAGATTTTCAATGATCCCGACACAAAATCATATTATAATAAAATGACCCATTTCGATATGTTCGGCAGTTTGCCCGGACTGTTACAGGTTGAGGACAGGGTAAGTATGGCTGCCTCCCTTGAGTCAAGGGTTCCACTTCTGGATCGAAGGATAGTGGATTTGATATCTCATATTCCGGCTGCAATGAAATTCAAGGGAGGCGAAATGAAGCACCTTCTAAAGAAAGCCGTGAAAGATATATTGCCGCCGTCAATATTCAACAGGAAAGATAAAATGGGATTTCCCGTACCATTACATATCTGGATGAAAAACGATGAAGTTTCAGGTTTTGTTCGCGATATTCTGCAATCACAAAAGGCAAAGGAAAGAGGCATTTTCAATCCCGACAAAATTGATATACTTCTAAATTCGGAAAGACCATACGGCCGTGCTTTATGGGGATTACTCTCTCTTGAGCTTTGGTTTCAACAAATTATAGACAAATAAGTATTGAAAATGAAAATAAAATTAAACGAAAAGAAATCATTTGACTGGAAAATAGAGAAAATTGCGGTTATAGGTCCCGGAATCGTCGGGATGCCAATGGCTGCACTGCTTGCCGAAGCAAGAATAAAAATAGGAACCGACGAACCTGCCAAAGTATTGGTTGTTCAGAGAAATTCCGCAAATTCAGGCTGGAAAGTGGATGCTATCAATTCGGGGAAATCGGTTATCGGAGGTATAGAGCCCGGACTTAATGATATTGTTGAAAGAAATGTGGCGGATGGTATTTTAAGTGCAACTCACGATTATTCCCAATTGAGTGATGCCGATGTCATTCTCATATCAATACAAACCGACAAAAAGGGTTTTGGCCCGGATTACGGCCCTCTGTTCGGCGGTCTGACACAACTTGCCGAAGCCTTGCAAAACAAACCCAAAGAGAATATACCACTGATCGTTTTTGAATCAACTCTTGCCCCCTCTTCAATGGCTACCGTCATTAAAGAGCATTTTGAAAAATACGGGCTGATTGAAGGTGAAGATATTTTGCTGGGAAACAGTCCAAACAGGGTTATGCCAGGGAGACTGGTCGAGCGGGTTGTCAGCTCCGATAAACTGGTAGCCGGTTTGCATCCCGAAACACCGAAAATGATCAAAGCAATATATTCCAAGGTTGTCACCAAAGGAACTCTTTTCGAGACCAACAGCCTGACTGCGGAAATAGAAAAAACACTTGAAAATGCTTATCGCGATGTCAGGATAGCTTTTGCCACCGAAATTGTAAGATATTGCGATGACAATAACATTGATTTCTATCAGGTTAGAGATGAGATCAACAAGCGGCTATCACAACAGGATAATGCCACCGAAGACCCCAATGCCGTTCCTTCCGGCGGATTGCTGATTCCGATGATAGGCGTCGGCGGACATTGCCTGCCAAAGGACGGAATATTGCTCTGGTGGCGAAAAATTGAAAGCGGAGCTGATACATCCAACAGCCTGATAATCAAATCAAGGGAGATAAATAATGAATCGCCTGCCGAAACCGTCAAACTTGCAGAAAGGGATTTCGGTGATATTTCCGGAAAGAAAATAGCCCTGCTTGGTGCTGCTTACCGCTTCAATTCCGAAGATACGCGCAACTCCCCTACCCTTGTGCTTGCTCAACTACTTAAGGCAAAAGGTTGCGAGGTAATTATCCATGACCCGTTTGTAAAACCGGACGACCAAAATCTGTTGAAATACGAGGTTAACAACATCTTTACAAATGATTTACAAACCTCTTTAACCGGAGCCGAATATGTTTTTGTGTGTACCGCTCACAAATATTATCTCGACAATTATGAAAACATAATCCAAACGGCTAAGAGTATGAAAGGCTTGGTTGACGGATGCAACATATACAATAAGAGTATCTACGACAAGATTCCCGTAAAATATGTCGGAATCGGAAGAGGGGAAAACAAGCCGGATAAGCACTTTATTGATTTTGTGTACGACAGTTTTGTTGCGGTTGAAAAAGGCATTGGAAACGAGCTTAACAGCCTCATAGAGTTCCTGAATGATAATTATGCCGAAGATGAATTCAACAAGGCAAGATTTACAACAGTCAGGTCGCTTGCAGACACTTGCGCTACGGGTTGCAGCATTGTGAACCCCGACAGAATAAATGAAATTGAGCCTTTTAACGGATTCGGGTCAAAACTTGTCGAATGTGCCGTTGCCGCACAAAATGAATAATATGTCAAAAAGCAGCAAAAAAATCGGTATTGCAGGTGCCGGCATTCTCGGGATGACAATGGCATACAGGTTGGCACAAAAGGGTTACGATGTAACGCTTCTTGACGGTGCACCCAAAACAGGGGGACTGGCTATGGCTTGGCAGCTCGACGATATCGTTTGGGATAAATTTTATCACGTTATTCTGATGTCCGACGGCTATACAAGGCAGATTCTAAAGGAACTTGAACTTGACGAATCAATAAACTGGGTGGAGACGAAAACAGGCTTTTACTCGGACGGGAAACTCTATTCAATGTCGAATACGGTTGAGTTCCTGAAATTTCCGCCGTTAGATATTATCAGCAAGCTAAGGCTCGGGTTTACAATATTTTATGCCTCAAGAATCAAAAACTGGCAAAAGCTTGAAAAGGTTCCTGTTGCTGACTGGCTGACAAAACTTTCGGGCAAACGAACCTTTGAAAAGATGTGGCTGCCTCTTTTAAAATCCAAACTCGGCAACGAATACACAAAGACATCCGCAGCGTTTATCTGGGCAACCATCCAAAGGATGTATGCAGCACGCCGCAGCGGACTGAAAAAGGAGATGTTCGGATATGTCCCGGGAGGATACCATACTATTTTGAACAGTTTCAATAAAAAACTACAGTCTGCCGGAGTTACTGTTTTGACAAATCATAAAGTTGAAAAAATCAGGAAAAGTAAAAACGGAAAATTCTCCATCGAATTTACTCATCAAAGCGACAAAACTTTTGATAAAGTTATAGTTACGACACCTTCATCTTTCATTCCCGGAATGTGTCCTCAACTGTCAAATGAGGAAAAAAGCAAACTTTCAAAAACTCAATATCTCGGGGTTGTTTGTGCTGCAATACTTTTAGACAAACCATTGTCGGCCTTTTATGTTACGAACATAACGGATGATGGTTTTCCGTTTACCGGAGTAATAGAGATGACGGCTCTGGTTGACAGTAGAGAAACAGGTGGAAAGCATCTGATTTACCTTCCCAAGTATGTGATGCCGGATGATGAGATTTTCTCAAAAAAAGACGAAGCTATAATCGAGTTATTTGTTAAAAATATGTTAAAAATGCATCCGCATATCTCTGACAAAAACATACTGTTTAGCGGTGTTGCTAGGGCTAAGAAGGTTTTTGCACTTTCAACGCTCAACTATTCAAAAAATGTTCCCCGAACAAAATCAAGTGTGGACGGTCTTTATATTGTGAACTCGTCACAAATAACTAACGGAACATTAAATGTAAATGAAACTATACAACTGGCTGAAAAAGCTATTGAACAATATTTTTAAGTTTTGAGAAATGTCAAAGAAAAAGCCCGTAGCAAGTTTATCGTTAGACCTTGACAATCTTTGGTCTTATAAAAAAATTCATGGTGGTGACGATTGGAAAGATTTCCCCACCTATCTTGACAGATTTGTGCCTTTTGTACTTGATATTCTTGACGAGTTGGGTTTGCAAATAACTTTTTTCATTGTAGGACAGGATGCCGCATTACCAAAAAATGAAGAAGCCATAAAGATGATTTCCGACAGGGGACATGAAATAGGCAATCACTCTTTTAACCACGAGTCGTGGCTGCATACCTATTCAAAAAAAGAACTTGAGTTTGAAATTCGTGAAACGGAAAAGCACATAAAAAGAATTACCGGGCAGAAGCCCGTTGGTTTCCGGGGTCCCGGCTTCTCATGGTCTATGGAGTTGTTTGAAGTACTTTTTGAAAACGGTTATAAATTCGATGCTTCCTTACTGCCCACTTGGATTGGACCTCTGGCAAGGAAATACTATTTTATGACAGCCGACCTGACACCTGAAGAAAAAGAGATACGGAAACTCCTGTTCGGCCGGTTCAAAGACGGATTCCGCAAAGTGAAGCCCTACTTTTGGGAATTGTCGGACGGAAATAAACTTCTTGAAATACCGGTAACCACGTTTCCGGCTTTCAGAATACCTTTTCATTTGAGCTATCTGCTGTTTATCAGTAACATATCAACTGCTTTGATGAAACTCTATTTCAATATGGCACTCACTAACTGCCGTATTGCCAATGTTGAACCCAGCTTTTTATTACATCCCCTCGACCTTATAGGAGGCGATATGGTTGAAGAACTTGCATTTTTCCCCGGAATGAATATTCCTACCGATAAAAAACAAAAAAAATTCAAAGAGGTTATCAAAATGTTTCAAAACAAATTCGACATTATAGGTATGGGAAAATATGCCGATGTCGCAAATAGCAATGGTAGCGGTTAATTACTGCTACCAAAAACAAAATATTAGGATAACTTTATGACACATACTTTTAAAAACATTTTAATATCAATGCGCCCCCAACAATGGGGAAAAAACCTACTTGTATTTGCAGCACTCATATTTTCCAAATCATATTTGGAAATTGATAACATTATGGCAACTTTAATCACTTTTATTGCTTTTTGCCTCGTAAGCAGTAGCGTATATCTTATGAACGATTATTTTGACCGTAAACGGGATAGTCTTAACCCGCTTAAAAAAAATCGTCCCATTGCTTCCGGCAAGCTTAACGGAAAAACGGTTATTACTGCCATACTTATTCTCTTACTTTTGTCAATAAGTCTTAGTTTTACAGTAAATGCAAATATAGGTATAATAATTCTGATATATTTCGCAGTAAACATTGCATATAGCCTTGAATTAAAAAAAATTGCCATCCTGGAAGCTTTCGTAATTGCTTTTGGATTTCTATTACGCAGTTATTCCGGCGGCGAAGCCATTGATGTTAACATATCCTCTTGGTTGATGCTCTGTACAATATTTCTTGCATTGATAATGACCTTCGGAAAAAGACGTCACGAGCTTGTGTCTCTCGGTGAAAAGGCAGGTGATAACAGGATATGTCTCCAGGGCTATACTATTGAAACCTTAAATATGTTTATTCTGATAATGAGTGCTGCCGGGCTTATTACATATTCGCTCTATACAATTGATAAAGAAACGGTTTCAAGATACGGTACCACACACTTGATATATTCAACCATCTTTGTTGCATACGGAATATTAAGATTCATATATCTCGTAATTAATGAAGATAAAGGCGGTAAACCTTCAAAAATGATTTTTAGTGACAAATCACTACTGTTAAACGGCGTGCTTTGGATTATTTTTGTAATTATTGTGATTTCAATATGATTAACTATGGCTACTACAAAAAAAATACGGGAGAATGTAAGCTTTGAAGAATTCTTCAACATAATAGTTAACCGTAAAATAAGTCGAAAGAAAAGAACCGTCGTTTTACTTATAGTTATATTAGCAACCTTTATTCTAAGGTTATCATATATCGGAGTGCCAAAACTCGACAGAACTTCCTGGAAAGAAATAGATTATATTGAGATTTCAAAAAATTTCACAAAGAATAATTACAACATACTTGAACCGACCATAACCTGGCCGGCTGAACCACCGCGTGTTACGGCAATGGAATTTCCGCTTGTACCTTATGCTGCATCCATTCTTTATTACATCTTCGGCTTTTCAACGCTGACAGTTAGAATTTTAACACTTACAGCATTTTTATTGACTATTGTTTATGTTGAAAAATTGACGAGAATATTTCTGGGACAGTTCATTTCACTA
>JALSSR010000105.1 GCA_026984135.1 Bacteroidales bacterium | reverse complement strand
ATGGTTAAAGAAAGAAATTAGTAAATCGGTAAGGCCTATCCTGTAAGGTTTAGCACGGATACTTAGCGCTGGATCAACCTTGCAGGATTGCAGGGCAAAAGGAATGAAGACAAAATGGTGGAATGATTGAAGAGAGGAATTAGTAAATCGGTAAGGCCTATCCTGTAAGGTTTAGCGCGGATACTTAGCGCTGGATCAACCTTGCAGGATTGCCAGGCAATAGTGATGAAATTTAACACATAAAATAACAATATGATAACATTTGAGACTTTCAGATATCTTGTACTCGGTTGGATTGCAATTGCAATACTACTGTTTCCGGTTTTGATGAATGTTACTGTTCCTTACGGAAGGCACTCCAGCAAAACCTGGGGAGCTACCATAGGCAATAAAGCAGGCTGGATAATAATGGAAGTACCTGCTATTATTGTGTTTGCTATTTTTATTTTTCTCGGTGAAGGGATAAAGAGCATTCCGGTACTTATCTTTTTCATTTTGTGGATGGTACATTATGTTCACCGAACATTTATTTACAGCGCGCGCACAAGAACAAAAGGGAAGAGAATGCCTGTTTTGATAGTCACCTTCGGAGTGTTTTTCAATATTGTTAACGGATTTATCAACGGATACTGGTTCGGATTCCTCTCACCCGATTATCCATTGAACTGGCTTACCGACTGGAGATTCATTGCAGGTGGGATATTATTCATTACAGGAATGGGATTAAACCTTTATAGCGACAATATTTTGATAAATTTGAGAAAAAACAATGACAAAGGTTACTATATCCCGAAAGGAGGGTTGTTTAAATATGTTTCCTGCCCCAATTTTCTCGGAGAGATAATCGAATGGGGAGGTTACGCCCTGATGACCTGGTGCCTGCCGACACTTGCGTTTTTTGTGTGGTCATTTGCCAATCTTGTACCCCGTGCCCACGATCATCATAAATGGTACAAAGGACATTTTAAAGATTATCCCCAAAAAAGAAAAGCTGTTTTTCCATACATTTACTAACAATAATTACCATGAAATTTTCAAACCTGTTTACAACAAAAAAACCTGTAATCGCCTGCATCCACCTGATGCCGTTACCAGGATCACCTCTATATGAGGGAAATATGGAAAGTGTTATCAAGACAGCACTTGCGGAAACTGAAATTTTCAAAAGACAGGGTATTGAAGGGTTGATAGTTGAGAACTTCAGAGATATGCCCTTTTATCCCGGCTCACTTCCTGCAGCTACCGTTGCAGCTATGGCTTCGGTTACACGGGAGATAGTCAAATCATTCCCCGGACCGGTAGGTATTAATGCGCTACGCAATGATGCGGTTGCGGCATTGTCAATAGCAGTTGCTACAGGGGCAAAGTTCATAAGGGTTAACGTACATACCGGTGCTGCCGTAACAGACCAGGGTCTGATTCAGGGAAAAGCCCATGAAACCCTGAGACTGCGCGAATCATTAAAATCCGAAGTCCTGATTTTTGCGGATGTGAACGTAAAGCACGCCACTCCGCTCGGCAACCGCAGAATAGAACTTGAAACAAGAGACCTCACGGAAAGAGGACTCGCCGATGCTATCATCGTCTCAGGCGACCGTACCGGAGCAGCAGCAAATGTAATGGATATTGACAAAGTACGACAAAACACACATCTGCCTTTAATACTGGGAAGCGGAGCCACACCCGATAATCTGGCAATCTTTCTGCCTAAAACGGACAGTATGATTGTCGGCAGTTATTTTAAAAAAGACGGAAATGCCGCAAACCGTGTGGAAGAAAAAAGAGTTAAGGAATTTATGAATAAGTTACATTAATGTTAAATTTACTCCTAATCAAAAAATAAATATTAATTCTCAGGTTTTGAAAAATCTTTAAAATCCGTTTAAAAATATTTATTATATTTGCCGAAACTGAATTGTAATGAAAATTATTCCGGTTCTTATCAGGTTTACCTGCCTTTATCGTCAGACAGGCAACGCAAAGTTGCTTAGAACCGGTTAATACTCTAAAGAAATCAAGTTTGATTTTGCAAACCTGATTTCTTTTAGGTATAAGAAAATAGATTTTCATTATATTTATTAAAACAAATCATTCGGTTACAATGGAATACCAATTAAAATCATTTACAAACAAAAATCAACAATTATGAGTTTAACAAAAAAACTTGCTGCCGAATTTTTCGGTACATTCTGGCTTGTATTCGGTGGAACGGGTAGTGCCGTTCTTGCAGCCGGATATCCCGGGCTTGGCATCGGCTTTGCCGGTGTAGCTCTTGCATTCGGATTAACGGTATTGACAATGGTCTATGCCGTGGGGTCCATCTCGGGTGGACATTTTAATCCTGCCGTCTCTTTCGGACTTTGGGCAGGAGGAAGATTCCCCGGGAAAGATTTGCTTCCCTACATCATTGTTCAGGTTATCGGAGCAATTGTAGCATCAGGCGTATTGTACATCATTGCAAGCGGCAATCCCGATTTCTCCCTTGACGGTGGATTTGCATCAAACGGCTACGGCGAACATTCGCCAGGCGGATATTCTATGACTGCCGCTTTGGTAACGGAAATCGTGCTTACTTTTATGTTCATATTCATCATTATGGGAGCAACGGACAAGCTTGCACCCATAGGCTTTGCCGGTCTTGCCATCGGATTGGCTCTCACGCTCATCCATCTCATTAGTATCCCTGTAACGAACACTTCGGTTAATCCTGCCCGTAGTACCGGTCCCGCACTGTTTGTCGGCGGCTGGGCTTTGAGTCAGTTGTGGTTGTTCTGGGTGGCACCCATTGTCGGCGGAATACTCGGCGGTGTTGCCTATAAGGCCTTTTTCAATAAAGAAGATTAAAAGAAGAAAAAATATTATTTTTGCCACTTTCCGGAATAAAATATCCGGCAGGTGGTTTTTTTATTTCAATTCCAAATTATGACAACAAAAGAAAAATTTATTGAAGAGATAACAAAGGGTTACACTTTTAAAGGTGATTCCATAACCATCGGCGGAGCTATGCTCGACGGTGAATGCCAAACGGGTACACTTGTTAAAATCCCTTTAAAAACCCTTAACAGACACGGGCTTATCGCAGGTGCCACAGGTTCGGGGAAGACCAAGACTTTGCAGATACTTGCAGAACAAATGTCGGCAAAAGGGATTCCTTCGCTTTTGATGGATATAAAAGGCGATTTGAGCGGAATAGCCGTACCGAGCGACGGACATCCCAAAATTGACGAACGCCACGAAAAAATCGGCTTTCCCTTTGAACCCGGAGACAGCCCGGTTGAGTTTCTTTCCCTTTCGGGAGAAAAAGGTGTGAAACTCCGTGCCACGGTTACGGAATTCGGCCCCGTGCTACTCTCCAAAATACTTGAACTGAACAACACCCAATCTGGCGTTGTTGCCGTAGCATTCAAATATGCCGACGACAAAGACCTCCCCCTTCTCGACCTTAAAGACCTGAAAAAGATATTGCAATGGATATCGAAAGAGGGCAAAAAGGAGATTGAAGCCGATTTCGGGAGGATATCAACATCAACAGTGGGTGCTATAATGCGAAAGATAGTTGCTCTTGAACAACAGGGAGCCGATACTTTCTTCGGCGAACGCTCCTTTGATGTGGAAGACCTTTGCAGAATTGACGAAAACGGAAAAGGAATTGTCTCCGTTCTGCGGCTTACGGATATACAGGACAAACCCAAACTCTTCTCAACGTTTATGTTGCAGATGCTTGCGGAAATATATACCACTTTTCCAGAAAAAGGCGATTCCGGACAGCCGGAACTTGTCATTTTTATTGACGAGGCTCATCTTATCTTTAAAGAGTCGTCAAAAACTCTTCTCGACCAAATCGAAACCATTGTCAAGCTGATACGCTCCAAAGGTGTGGGGGTATATTTTGTAACGCAAAACCCTACCGACATTCCCGAAGATGTCCTCGGGCAGCTGGGTTTAAAGATACAACACGCATTGCGTGCCTTCACGGCCAAAGACAGAAAAGCTATCAAACTGGCAGCCGAAAATTACCCCGTAACGGAGTTTTACGACACAAAGAATATCTTTACCAAACTCGGTATCGGCGAAGCAATGATAACCGCACTGAACGAGAAAGGAATCCCTACCCCTCTCGTTCACACAATGTTACGTGCCCCTCAATCAAGAATGGACGTGCTTACGGACGATGAAATTGACATCATAATCCGGAAATCGGAAATCATACAAGAGTATAACAAAGAGATTGACAGGGAAAGCGCATACGAAATACTCACAAGAAAGATAAAACTTGCTCATAAAGAAGAAAACCAACGTGAGCTGATGAAACAAAATGAAAAGGTTGTCACCAAACGCACCGTGAAAAAGGAAAAAAGCACGTTTGACGAAATACTGAACAGTCAGGTGGGTAAAACAATAACCCGTGAACTGACACGCGGAATCCTCGGTATGCTGGGAATAAAAACAACGACGCGTAGAAAAAGACGAACAACAAGCCGGAAAGGATTTTGGTTTTAATTTTTTCAAAATAGTAATGAACATTTATCCAATATATCTGTTTCGGACTATCGAAATTGATTTTTGAAATAATAAATTGTAAATTATGAGTACTGCAAACGATAAACACTGCCTATTCTGCGAAAGAACGGAAGACGAAATACCATTGGTTCAACTTGATTATCAGGGAAGAAGTTTGTGGATTTGCCCCCAACATATCCCCGTTTTGATTCACGATCCCCAAAAACTCGTAGGAAGACTTCCCGGAGCTGAGAATATGGAGGCGGGTTGATATGGATGAGAATTAAAATTCCTTCAACTAAGAGGTACGAAAAAATGGTCTAAACAAATGACGGTATAATATATTTAGTCCTTTATTCAAAACCGTTTAAAAATAACCTTAAAGGAAGGTGTGTTATACCTTTGTAGGAAGCATCTGTATATTCGTCAAGCGTGATATCATATTTGGGGTAATTATCTTTTATTTCGAGTAAATTTCCAAACTCTCTTTTTTTTGTTTGTTTGTCCGAAATTCGTAATGCCACCTGAATGTATATTTTTCATTGTTTCTGGTCGCAATAAAATCGATCTCTTTTTCGCCGGTCTGTCCCACTAAAATTTTATACCCGAGAAATTTTAAATGATTAAAAACGACCGATATGGTCTGTTCATAATATTTTGTTTCTTATAAAAATCATTTTTCACAAAAACAGGTGTTTTGTCGTTTATAACAAACAAAATGTTAGATATTTTTCTCCTATCAGCATTATTTCACCTATCTGCCCACAAAGACAGATAACAAAGTTCAATACTAAAAATTTTTGTAATATTGGAAATTGTTTCATTTTAACAAATGAAATCAATTTCTTTTTGGTATAGAAGTTGCACCACGAAGGAAACACATTAATTTTAAAAATAAATATGATGAAAAAATTGTTGTTTCAAACCATAATCATTGTAATGCTTTTTTCAATGGTTTTACCGTCGTGTACAAATTATGAAAAGACAAAAGTAAAGGTTGATTTTTCAGATTCCACTCTAAAGGTATCAAATGTTGAAAATGACAGTTTAAAACCTATTTTCGTAGCAATAGCCTCTATGACTTCTCCTCGTGAAACATACATTTATTATCATAATTTAATAGACTTTATAGGTCAAAAAATTGGTCGTCCAATTTATATTAAAGAGAAGAAAACATACGAAGAAGTTAATGAGATGCTGGGTAAAGGTGAAGTCTCTTTTGCATTTATCTGTTCAGGGGCTTATATAAATGCCAAAGCAAAAAATGAAGTCAAATTACTTGCTGCACCGGTAATCAATCATCAAACTTATTATCAGGCATTTATAATTACCCGGAAAAATTCGGGTATTAACACTTTTGAAGATTTGAAAGGCCATAGTTTTGCTTTTACCGATCCGATATCAAATACAGGTTATATGTATCCTCACAAGCAGGTTAGACTTTTGGAAGGTAATAAAAATCCTTTCTTTTCTAAAACAATTTATACTTACGGGCATGACATCTCTATACAAATGGTTAATAAAGGGATTATTGACGGAGCGTCGGTACATAGTCTTATTTACCAATATATTGCCCGTAATTATCCGGAAAGGATAAAAGGGATAAAAATTATTAAAAAGTCGGAGTTGTTCGGAATGCCACCTGTGGTAACTCCTTTAACCATTAAGACAAAATGCTTTAACAGGTTACAAAACATTTTTCTAACTCTGGATCAGGATACTACCGGGAAAAAGATACTTGAGAAGTTGGGAATTGAGAAATTTGTAATTGTTAACGATTCAATCTATAATAATGTACGTAATCTAACAAATTAGATCACTAATGAAGACTATTAAACTCCCGTTATTTTGGAAATTTGCCATAACAATTATTATTTTGGTTTTAATTTTCGGGATGATAAATATGTTTATTTTGTGGAAATCGGTATATCAATCATTTGAAAAGGAGATTGATAAGCGTTCAGTGGTACTATCTACAATAATTTCCGAAAAAGCTGTTAATCCGATTGTATATGAAGATATTGTAAGTTTGTATAAAATCCTTGACGATATGATGCGCAGCGACAAAAGCATTGCATATATCTTTTTAACTGACGAGAAAGGAAAGGTGATTGCAAAAACATTTAGTACGGAGGTACCTCCCAGTTTAGTGTCTGCCAACAATATTAAGAATAAGCAGTATAATATTGAACTATTGTCAGCCAAGCATTTTAAATATAGTTCAATTAGAGATATCGCCTTTCCTATTTTGGACGGGCATGCCGGTATTGTCCGCTTAGGGCTTATTGAGGACAGTATCCGCAGTGAGTTGGTTACCGCTACAAAAAATTTGTTAAAGATGATTATTTTGTTCCTGATAATCGGATTAGCGGGAGCTTTCGGGTTTTCTTATTTGATTACATCACCTATCCATTATATTAGTGACCAGGCGCAACAAGTTAATCTTGACACATTAGACGGTGAAATTAAAAATCCTGGTTATCCAAGATACAAAAAGATATGGCGTTTTTATTTTAGCGACGAACTTGACCTTTTGTTAGCCAAATTCAGGGAAATGCTTCTGAGGTTAAAAAGGAATTATATTGAACTGCAAAAAACACGAAACTCATTTATTCAGGCGGAAAAGATGGCTGCCATAGGAACTCTCGCTGCCGGTATCGGACATGAAATTAACAATCCGATTTCCGGCATTAAAAATTGTCTTATTCGAATCTCTAAACAGCCTGAAAATATAGAACAAACCGCAAACTATATACAACTTATTCAAGATGCTACAAACAAAATTGAAAATGTAACACAGCATTTACTCGATTTCAGCAGGAAAGAAGAAAGCGTCTTTACTCATATTCAACTTACGGAAGCTTTGGAAAATGCAATTGCACTGATTGCTTTTAAGGCTCAAAAGGCGGAAATATCAATTACGCGTGATCTTCGAAAAGACCTTACCATTTTCGGAAGCCAAAACTATCTGGAACAAGTTTTTTTAAATCTTCTTCTGAACAGTATAGATGCAATCAATGAAGTAAAGAGTAAAAACCCTTTTTATAAAGGTATTATAAGTGTTTCGGCAAGGAAAAAGAACAATAATGTATTAATACGGTTTAAAGACAATGGGATTGGAATAGACAAAAAGAATGAAAGAAAATTGTTCGATCCTTTTTATACCTCCAAGGACGCCGGAAAAGGAACCGGACTTGGTCTGTATGTGTCATTCAATATTATAAAGGAGCATAACGGAGAAATTTATTTCAAAAGTGAGAAAGGTAAAGGTACTGTGTTTTCAATTGAATTAGAAGAAGTTAAAAAATAATAGTTATGAAAATAGCTGTCGTTGACGATGAACGAATAATAAGAGTAGCTTTGGTTGACGAACTGCGTGACCATGGTTATCAGGTTAAAGAATACACAAGTGCGCAAGCCGCATTGCTTGATATGAAAAAAGAAGTACCGGATATTGTTATTTCAGATTTAAAAATGCCACAAATGGATGGAATTGAATTTCTGAGAAGAATTAAAAAGCAATCTCCGAATACTTACTTTATTCTCATTACCGCATACTCCACAGTTTCAACGGCAGTTGAAGCAATGCGTCTCGGTGCTTACGACTATATTACAAAGCCCTTTGACAATGAGGAGCTTCTTATTGTAATCAAACGTATTGAAGAGCTAAGGAATGTAAAAGCCGAAAATAAGTACTTGAGAAGACAAATAGAAGAAAAGTTCAAGCTATCTTCATTCATAGGAAAAAGCAAACCCATTGAAGATCTATTTAAATTGGTAAAGATTGTAGCCAAAAAAAATACAAGTGTTTTAATTACAGGAGAAACAGGAACCGGGAAAGAGTTATTAACTAAGGTTATCCACTTTAACAGTACAAGAAACAGAAGACCTTTAATCAAGGTTAGCTGTGCAATATTAAGTCGCGAGATCTTTGAAAGCGAAATGTTTGGACATGTAAAAGGCGCATTCACTGGTGCCGAAAAAGAGAAAACAGGTCGTTTTGAACTTGCAGATTCAGGAACTCTTTATTTAGATGATATTGACGATGTACCATTGGATATGCAGGTTAAACTTCTTAGAGCTATTGAAGAACGTGAAATTGAACGTGTCGGTGGAAAGGAACCTATTCCCGTTGACATAAGGATAATTGCATCAACAAAAAAAGATCTTAAACAACTGGTGAAAGAAGGAAAATTTCGCGAAGACCTGTTTTATCGCTTAAATGTCTTTCCTATAAATATCCCGCCTCTTCGTGAAAGGGTTTCGGATATCCCGCTTCTTGTTGATCATTTTGTCAACTTTTTTTCCGAAAATGAACCCGTTTCGGTAGAGCCCGAGGTATATGAGATTTTAAAATCCTACCCGTTTCCGGGTAATACGCGCGAACTTAAAAACCTTACCGAAAGGCTTGTTCTGATGGCATATAACAATAAAATAACAAAAGATATTGTCCCTGCCGAAATCAAATATCCGGGAAACTCATTGGCTTATACTAATTTTGAAAACAAAACTCTTACGGAGGTAATGGATGATATTGAACGTAATTTGATTTTCTTAACACTTAAAAAGGCCGGTAATAATAAAGCAAAAGCTGCTGAAATTTTAGGCATTCCCGCTTCCACTTTAAAATCAAAAATTTCTAAATATTCAGATTAAACCTTTCGATTTTCCACACAAAACAGACGACGATATTTCGTCGGAATTCGTCAGTTTTTCGCTCCTATTTTAAACGGGAGTAAAAGGAAAATAAAAAAATTTAAAAATATTTACACTTAGCTATCAGCCTTCTATAAATTTAATAGCATAATTAATAGCACCCTTTTTACCATGGCATATCAATTGCCAAAACCAATGCCTGTAGTTGGTAAAAATTAAATTTCATAAAAAATGAAGCGGGTTTTAAAAGTTTTAAGTGTTTCTATTCTTATTTTTTTATTTTCTTGCACGAAAGATTATTATACCCCTCCGGGTAATATGCCTGAAAATGTAAGTTTCTCAAGTAGCGTAATCCCGATTTTTAATAATAATTGTGTCAGTTGTCATAACAGTGGAAGTACGGAGCCTGATCTGACACCTGACAATGCCTATGCCGATCTTACCGCGAACAATGCGTATGTTGTACCCGGCAAACCGGAAGATAGTAAATTGTATCATAGAATAACAGGACAAGGCTCATTAATGCCTCCCGGCGGATCGTTACCGCAAAATGATATTAACATAATTTATGTTTGGATAAAAGAAGGTGCATTAAATAATTAGATTTTTTTAATATGAAAAAAACTATTCTTAAAAACACAATTATTCTTGTGTTGACGGCAGTTATCATTATGATCTCACAAAATAGTGTTCAGGCACAGCAAGAAGATACTTCCGGAGCAAAAAAAGTTCAAAAGCCCGTTCGGTCACCCTGGGATTCGGATATGCTTATTGAAACACAAACAGGAGTTGTTCTTCCGACAAAAACCCTGGAATTCGTTATACAACACAGATTTGGAACTATTAACAGCGAAACTTTCGACTTAGCCGGCATTTACGGAGCTTCAAATATTCGACTCGGGTTAAGTTACGGTCTTTTTAAAAACTTTCAAATTGGTTTGGGGACAACCAAAAACAAAAAATATCAGGATTTGAACTGGAAATATAAAATCCTGACCCAAACCCGATCCAATAGTATGCCCTTATCCCTGACATATTACGGAAATATGAGTTTTTATGCACTTGAGGATGAATACTTCGGCGAAAACTATAGATTCGCCGACAGAATTTCATATTTCAACCAACTAATAATAGGCCGAAAGTTCTCAAGGGTAGTTAGTATTCAGCTTTCCGTACAATATTCACATTTTAATATGGTTGATACTATAAACCTACAAGGAATAAAACATGATAATTTCGGTTTGGGATTGGCAGGAAGAATAAAAGTCAGCCCGCAAACTTCAATTAATTTTGAATATGACCAACCGTTAACTTCACCTGATAAAATTAAGCCCAATATTTCGTTAGGTGTGGAAATTGCTACCAGTTCACATGATTTTCAAATATTTGTAACTACTTATAGCGGTATCATTCCACAAGAAAATCTCTGCTACAACACTAATGATTTTTTTAAAGGTGACATACTTCTCGGATTTAATATTACAAGACTTTGGGGATTTTAAAATACATTTCTATGAAAAAGGAGCAAAATCAATCGAAGAAAAAAACAGGAAGAAGAAACTTTTTAAAGTTTGGAGTTTTGGCCGGAGGTGCCGTAGTTTCCGGAGTAGGATTAACCGCATTTGCAGGAGATAACAAAACAGGTGAAAAGGTAAAAGTAATGACCACCGACGGAAAACTTGCGGAAGTTGACAGTGGAATGTTACACAGTTGCAATTCGTGTAGTAGTAGTTATGTTAGCAATGAAGAAGCCAGAAAAGGAATTCCCGACAGAAAATTTGTAATGGTCGTTGACCTTTCTCGTTGTAAAAACGCAAGAAAGTGTGTGTCGGCATGTCAAAATATGCACTACTTACCAAAGGATAAAGAATGGATAACCGTTAATTTAATGCAGGAAACGGAAACTACAGCACCTTACTGGATGCCAAAAACCTGTTTTCATTGCGACGAGCCGCCCTGTACTAAGGTTTGCCCCGTGGGTGCCACTTTTAAAAGAGATGATGGTATTGTATTGATTGACAATGAAAGATGTATAGGGTGTAAATTCTGTATGACTGCTTGTCCCTATTCCGCCCGGGTTTTTAACTGGGATAAACCGAAAAATATCCCTGAAGAAATTTTAAACAGACCTTATAGTGTGGAAAGCGGAGCACCTCAGGTTGTCGGGACAGTCGGAAAATGTGATTTTTGTCCGGATATGATCCGTAAAGGAAAATTACCCGACTGTGTGACCGCTTGTCCTAACGGCGTCTATTTTTTTGGTGATATAAACGAAGATACTGTTACCAACGGTGACGAAACCCTAAGGTTTAGCGAATTAATTAAAGATAAAGCCGGGTATCGTTATATGGAGGAACTGGGAACACAACCCAGTGTTTATTATTTACCACCGGTTGATAGAAACTTCCCGTTTGAAAGCGGCTTAAAGGGTTTGTCGGAAGAACAAAAATCAAAGTATCATTTTAATACTGATAAATAAGCTGTTACAATGAAAATAGAAAACAAAACAAAAGAAATCTTAAAGGAGTTTTCGCCGCAAATCGAAAATTTCAATCGCAGGTTTAAGATTCTCTCTGCTATTTTAATAGTTATTATGTTATTTGCTCTTTATGCATTTTATATGCAGGAAAAAGAGGGACATATCGTTACGGGAATGAGAGACAATGTAGTGTGGGGACTGTACATAGCAAACTTTGTGTTTTTTATCGGTATTAGCTATGCCGGTGCTTTAATTTCAGGAATTTTACATCTGCTAAAAGTAGAATGGCGAAAACCCATCATCCGTGTTGCCGAATTTATAACTGTTATTTCTACCGTTATTGGCCCTTTGTTCATACTACTGTGCATGGGCAGGCTCGACAGAATTTATAATTTGGTTTTATACGGCAGAATTCAATCACCCATAATTTGGGATGTTATTGCTATTACTACATACATCATTGGAAGTTTTCTCTTTCTTTATCTTGCAATGATCAGAGACCTGGCAATATTGAGAGACTCCCCCGATTTAAAGATCGGTAAGTTCAGAAGATGGTCTTATAAATTCCTTGCAATAGGGTACAACGGCACTGCCAAACAGGATAAATTGCTCGAAGACTCTATTACAATAATGTCGGCTATCATTATCCCTATTGCCGTTATTGTTCATAGTGTGCTTGCATGGATTTTCGGAATGACCTTACGTCCGGGATGGCACAGTACCATTTTTGCCCCTTATTTTGTTATTGCTGCCGTTTTTTCAGGCACAGGAGTTTTAATTGTTGCTCTGTGGGCTTATCGCAGATATTTCCATCTTGAAAAATATATAACAAAAAAGCATTTTGATTACCTTGGAATGCTACTTTTGATATTAGCTGCGATATACGGTTATTTTACATTTAGTGAATATCTTACTGATTGGTACACTTCCGAGACATGGAATGCAAGAGTACTTGAAAAATTATTTAACTTCAACGAGTACGGATGGTGGTTCTTATTTGCAGCAATAATAGGAATTTTGCTGCCAATGATAGTGATTGGAATACCAAAGCTAAGAACGATAAATAGTGTAACCGCCGTTTCGTTTATTGCAGTAATAGCACTTTGGGTTAAGCGATATCTAATCATAGTTCCAACACTGGAAACACCTCTATTTCCTATTCAGGATAACAGAATCGAATGGATAAAATATTCGGCTACCTGGGTTGAATGGGCACTTACTCTTGGAGGCGTTGCAACCTTTATTTTTTCGTTTATGCTACTGTCGAAATATGTGCCTATAATACCTGTTTCGTTAGTCTCCAAACCTCCTGAAAAAACAGAGTCTCTTAATGTGGAAGAAAAAGTAGAAACTGTGTAAATAGATAATTATGAACAGAAAAAATAAAAACAGCGATATTGGGAAAATCTTTTATTATTACCTAACTCTTGTAGTAATTATAGTCCTTGCCGGCAATGCGGAAGGTCAGCAGGAAGTAAAAGCTAAAAGATCAAAAATACGTATTAAGCTTGAGTATTTTAAGAAAGGTGATAACACAAAACAAATCAAAGCCACCGCTTCAACACGTGTAAAAAGAAAACCGTTTCCGGTAAAAATGGTAACTCTTAACTTTTATGACGAAACCGATTCGGCAAAGCTGATAGGTACCGTTGAAACAAATGAAAAGGGAATAGCCACCTTAACTCTTCCGTCCGATTATTCTATAGGTAACGGTGATAATCCGTCATTGTTAAGCGTTCGTTTTGACGGAAATGAATCATTCAAATCCGCCTCGAAGGAGATACGGATTAGCGATATGGAAATGAACGTAACTTACAAAATAATTGATTCTGTTTATACGGTAAATATTGATGCATACGAAAAAACAGAGGGTGAAAGCAGCATTCCCGTTTCCGATGTTGATGTATATGTATATGTAAAACGGTTGTTTAGTTTGCTTAAAGTTGGCGAAGGCTGGTTACAGGATGGTAGTGCAACCGTTGAAATTCCCAATGACCTTCCGGGCGATAAGGAAGGTAACTTAAAGTTTGTCGTTATGATTCCAGACGCAGAAGGTTACGGCACGGTGGAAAGCGACGAAGTCGTTAAGTGGGGTAAACCTTTAAAGGTACAAAATAAATATGCCGACGAAAACAAACGGGCATTGTGGGAACCGCGGGCTCCGTTATGGATGGTGATTACTCTCAGCATATTGCTACTTGGTGTTTTTTACCACTATTTTTTAATTGCATTTAAACTGTATAAAATAAAAAAAATACGCAAAAATGATTCTGTTTAGTAAAATCACTTTGCAATGAATGAAATAAATTAATAATCTTTTAAATTAAACATTATGAAAAAAATCAATTTAAAAACTCTTGTCTATCTGCTGGGAATAGTGGTATCAGTCATGGTTTTTTATTCCTTCAGCTATAATTTTGATCCGGATGATTGGGTAGTTCCGGCAAAATATAAAAACATGAAAAACCCGACAGATAAAAGTGATAAAGAGGGCTTTAGTATCGGAAAAAGTCTTTATATGAAACATTGTAAATCTTGTCACGGAAAAACAGGATTAGGTGATGGAACCAAAGCCGACGAACTGGATACTCCCTGTGGAGACTTTTCGACGGATCTGTCGGATCAAAAAGATGGAGAGTTATTCTATAAAATTAAATCGGGCAAAGACGATATGCCAAGTTTTGAGAAAAAGATACGGGATGATGAAGATATTTGGTTAATCGTAAACTTTATCAGAACATTTCAAGAAAAATAAAACATTTATTATTAGAACATTAGTTATTAAAACTTTTATTAATTAAATTAAATTCAAATGAAAAAAGTAATTTCAATTTTGGTAACGGTATCAATGTTTATTGGTATCGGTTTGTATCTCGCTTCTTGTAGCAAAAGCGATGATACTCCTGCAGTGGACCAGGATCAAGTGGCCTATGACGCAGCAGACGGGATTAGAGGTGCACGCCTTTATGATCACGTATTGAACGAAAAGCTTGTGAACGATGACAAGATGACTTCCAAACCTGATTTTTTCAGATGTAAGTCATGTCATGGTTGGGATTTAAAAGGGCAAAACGGTGTGCTTATTGGTAAAGCGCCTTCGGATACTTACCCTGAAGTAGCTGACGTTAATTTAATAAGTGACACGAGGGTAAACGATGGTATTCGCCAGATATATGATGCCATTGCCAATGCCGGAGGCCGCGATCCCTATTCAGGTAATTATACAAAACAAATGCCTGACTACTCTAAAATTCTGACTCCCGAGGATATCTGGGATTTGGTTAAATTTATAAAAGAAACTGCTCACCAGACAAATGACTTTTATACATTGACAACAACCGGGACTTATCCTAACGGGACTAAATCCTTTTCCAACATTGGCAAAAATGGGAATGCCGCTGCCGGTTTAGCTACTTATAATGCAAAGTGCTTAACTTGCCACGGTGTTGACGGTTCCAAAATCAATATTTATTGTAAAGGAGAATGGTTGGGTGATATGTTTAGAAATGATCCTCATGAAATTCAGCATAAAGCAATATGGGGTATGCCTATTGACAGAGAGCATATTGCAGCAGGTTGTCAGGATGCAGGTGAAATGGATCCAACAGGAATTACAGATGATGACATTAGAAATTTGATGGCTATGGGCCAAGACACCACTGCTTTCCCTGATTATCATGATTAATTAGTATTCAAAATAATTTTAGTTACAATAATTTTAAAAGAGGCTGTCTGCAAAGACAGCTTCTTTTATTTTACCTAAAATGTGATTCTCTAAACAAACAAAGTATTATAATCTTTACTAACTTTGCCAAAAAAAATTATGTCGAAGTTTCTTCTTTTCTTTGTTTTTCTGACGTTTTGCTCAATCTCCTTTTCTCAGGAAGATCAAAAAGTTGTGATTGTCATTATTGACGGTGCGCGATATACGGAAACCCTTGGAGACGATACACGAACATACACACCGAAAATGTGGGAGCTTGCCGAAGAGGGAACAATGATTGACAAATTCTACAACGACAACTACACTTACACTTCCCGTGCTATTCCGGCTCTGTGGTGCGGAGCCTGGACTGATGTCAGGGATACGACATATCAGGGGCACGAGACCAATTATGCTGTCCTTCCTACAATATTCGAATACTACAGAAAACAAAAAAATGCTCCGGCCGACGATTGCTATTATGTTTTG